>JAXDCU010000196.1:0-15647 GCA_034677645.1 Verrucomicrobiia bacterium | reverse complement strand
CCAGTCGGCATCGTCAGCCGCGCAAGGTCATAGGTCGTGTTGCCTTCCACCCAGAGAATCGTCCGCGCCAGGTTGTCCGTCAGCAGACGGTTATTCGGCCCGACCAGATCGATGAGCGTCGGCTCCGCCGGCGAGCCAGTAACGTACAAGTCCGAGTCCTTCACCCGCAGCGGGCCGACAAATGTCCCCCCCGCCGCCTCGAGTGTGCCCGTGAACACTGTCTGCATCCCGGCTTCCACACTCCCTTTGTTGACCAAACGCCCCACGATGCTCCGCACATCACCCGCTCCACTGGCGATGCTGATCAGTGCGCCAGGGGCGTTGACCAGCCCCTCAGCACCACAATCCAGGCGCGAGCTTTGGTCGGCATAAGAGTTGTCGGAAGTGGTTTCCAGATGAATCGTCCCCCAGTTGTCCGCACTCGGTTCAGCAGTAAGTTTCCCCTGGCCCCAGGGCACTGTCCCCTCCACCCAGAGCTTGGCCTGCGAAGACCGGTTCGCGATCAGCCGATTTCCCGCCCCGACAAGACGCAGCGTCGAGGGTTCCGTGAGCCCATCGCCAACAGAAACAACTGTGTTGTTGACACGGACAATCCCCTGCAAAGACCCACCTGTCCATTCGAACTTGCCACCTGCGAGCACGAAGCTGCCCGGCACCGCGCCACCCTGCGCGACAATCTCGCCGCCGGCTTGGGCAAAGGTGGGATCACTCCCGCTGGTGACCAGTGTGATGCCGGTTTCAATCAGCACCGTTCCCTCATTGTGCACTGAACCTCGCATCGACCGCGCTTCCCCGTTGGCGGCAATCACCTCGATGCGGCCGGTCGCTTCGTTGCGGAGCGTCCCGCTGGCGATTGCTAGCGTGGCACTCTGGTCTGCGTAAGAGTTGTCCGACACGCATTCGAGTCGGATTGTGCCTTCGTTCCTCAACCCGTTCGCCGCAGTCGCTACAACCGGCCCGTACGGCACCGACCCCTGCAACCGCAGCGTTTGGCCCGCGTGGACAACACCGGAGAGACTGCAAGCCGCTTGCAGAATAAAAGTGGCGGGCGAATCGGCATCGGCGCCAAGGCCGAGCGTCCCGCTTCTAACCGTCACCGGGCCACCCAAGACACCCGTGTCGTAATCGAGCGTGCCGCCCACCACGTTGAGCCCGCTCCCAGTCGAGAATTCGCCTCCTGAGAGCCTGAGCGTGCCTGACACCTGAGCGGTTTCCGTCACGAAAAGTGTTCCTCCAGCCGCAGTCAGCTCTCCTTTCAGATCGAGCCGCCTGATGACTGCATCGATGCCCTCGAACGTCACCGTCGTGCCGGCGGGCGCGGGAATGACAACATCGTCGGTCTCCGCTGGGAGCATATCACCGCTCCAGTTTGCTGGTTCAGTCCAGAGCGTGTTGCCGGCGCCGCCGTCCCAGGTCACCGTCGTGGCGCTTGCCACGGAGAGAGCGAGCAAGGCGAGCAGCGCGGTGCAATAGAGTTCGTGCCGCACCCTCTTGGTCATCCGAACACGGCTTGTGACCGCGAACGGTTGTCGATCGGTAGCACGAGTGTTCTCACGAGCGCAGGGCAGCAAGCCGGAGCAGGCACATGCGGCAGCAGCCGCTCGACAGGAGTCTCGCGCCACCGCATCAGCCGGTTCGTGGAGAGGGACGTTTCTGTTTTTAGAACGCATTGGGACCACGAACTCGGTCGGGACGCGTTCCACCGCGTCCCCGTTCTTTCTGTCAATTCTAGGGACGGAGTGGAATCCGTCCCTACCAGGTTCAGGGAAAGTTTTCATGGGATCAGCGTCAGTTCATCCGCGGGGTCTTGTGCTTTGTGCTGGCCTTATTTGATTCCCTTGCATCCATAGCACGCTCGGCTGGGCACACCGGGCTTGGTCCCTGGCGGCGCCCGTGGTCGATTGCACCAAACCGTATTGGAGCATTCTGCCGCTCCCGAATCAACCCTCAATTCCCACTGGCCAGGAGAAAATCAAGCGCCCGGCCTGCCAATGCGACGGCTGATCAGTTCGGTAACCGTTCCAAGCCCCACACCGATCGCATACGCAAGCAGGTCCGGCCAATTGAACTGGGCTCCGAGCGCCAGCGCCCCAAGCCGAGTTCCACGAACCGCATCGAGCCAGGGAGCGTGATACAGTTGCGACAGTTCGACCAAGACTGAGAAGCCCATGGCGATCGCTGCCACGCCAGTGGTCGCAAGCCGCGGAAAGAGACATGCCACCGCCGCAAAAACGAAGAGCGCCCAGAGAGCGTCGCCGCCATACTTACTCGCGAATTCGCTCAGATGCAGCGTCGGCGACCGCCAAAGCAGGCCCGCGCAAAGGATCGCCAGAGTCAAGAACGCGTATGCCGGACGGTTTCTCGGCGGTTTCAACGAGGTGAAGCTCAGTATGATCACCGTATCGATCCCTCCACATGAACCGGGTAGGGACCGATTCCACTCGGTCCCTGATTTCGCCCAACAAACGGGAACGCGGTGGAACGCGTCCCTACCGTGTTCATGGTCTTCATGCGTGTGCAGTCGAACATAGACGCTCCCCACGAATGCCTGTATTTCCGTACTACTCTACTATTTTGCAGAATCCTCGCAGCCGGCGGAGATTCCCCGGCTTTGGAATCCTCTCGTTGTCAAAACCTTGAGTTGCGGCGTCCTAATGCCTCCCCCAGCGCCGGCAACGCAGTCGCCGCATACAGCGCGGCGTGGGGAAGGGGCTGCAATTCAACCTCGCGATCTTCTCGACGGGATCGTTCGGTTGCGGCTGAGCCGCGCTGCGTTTTCAGTGCACTCAGTGGCTTGTCCATCCGCATTGTTGCGGACCAATTCAGTCCGTGTGTCGCTCGTTGCGAGATCACGCTCGGATTTGGGTCGAGCGGGCAAGATTGACAAGGAGCTACACTCCGAGTTTCCGTTTCACCTTCGCAAATGCGTCAAGAGCAAACTCGAGGTCTTCTCGGGAATGCACGGCTGAAATCTGCGTGCGAATGCGCGCCTTGCCCTGAGGAACAACCGGGTATGAAAAGCCGATCACGTAAACGCCTTCCTCAAGCATCGCGTCCGCGAACCGAGCAGCCAAAGCGGCGTCGCCAAGCATGATCGGCGTGATCGGGTGGGCGCCGGGCAAGACCTGAAAGTTAAGCCGCTCCAAACCTTCGCGGAAGAAGCGCGTGTTGCTTTCCAGTCGGTCACGAAGCGCGGTTGACTCGGACAGCAAGTCGAGCACTTTGAGTGACGCGGCGGCGATTGTCGGCGCCAGCGTGTTTGAGAACAGGTAAGGTCTTGAACGTTGGCGCAGGAGTTCGACGATCTCTCGGCGGCCGCTCGCGTAGCCGCCGCTGGCGCCCCCGAGGGCCTTGCCTAGCGTGCCAGTAATGATGTCCACCCGCCCCATTACGTCGTGGTGCTCGGGCGTGCCGCGGCCATGCGCACCCAGCACACCGACGGCGTGCGAGTCGTCCACCATGACCAGGGCGTCGCGCTCGTCGGCTAGCTCGCATATGCCACTCAAGGCGGCCACGCTGCCGTCCATCGAGAAGACCCCGTCAGTGACCACGAGACGCATCCTGGCGTTGCGGGTTTCATCGAGTTTCGCCGCCAAGTCCTGGAGATCGTTGTTCTTGTAGCGATAGCGTTGCGCTTTGCAGAGCCGTATGCCGTCAATGATGCTGGCGTGGTTAAGTTGGTCGGAGAGCACGACGTCGTCCGGGCCCAGAACAGTCTCGAATACGCCGCCATTTGCGTCCCAGCAAGACGAATAGAGGATCGTGTCTTCGGTGCGCAGGAACTGCGTCAACCGCTCTTCGAGCTGTTTGTGAATGGCTTGAGTGCCGCAAATGAACCGCACGGACGCGAGGCCGTAACCCCACCGATCCAAAGCCGCCTTTGCCGCAGCGACAACCTCAGGGTGCTGCGCAAGGCCGAGGTAATTGTTCGCGCAGAGGTTCAAAACCGGCGGACCGTCGGCCACGCGTATGCGCGCGCTTTGGGGCGTGGTGATCACGCGCTCGTTCTTGTAAGTGCCAGCCTGTCGAATGGCCTGGAGCTGCTGGACCAAGTGTTGGCGGACAGTTGCGTTCATATGTCGTTCGTCTGTCGCGGCAAGCCGTGGAGCATGTGCGCTAATGCGATGGAACTACGGCTCGCCACTGCTTTTGCCAAGCGCCGTTTCCGCCGTGTCGAGCGTGACGCGCAGTTCCTTTGTCCCATTCTCTCCGACTCTGATCAACTCGATAAGGACCGAATCGCCTCGCCGCTTGGCACGCACCAGGCGAACCATGTCCGCGACCCGACGCAAACGCGCGCCGTCGGCAGCCATCAAAACGTCCTGACTGCGCACGCCCGCCTTGTCCGCGGGACCGCCCCGGCGCACCTGAGCCACCGTCAGGCCTTCAGTGCGGGGAGGCAGCTTCCTGAGAAAGCTCACATCCAGTTGCCATGTCTCGTCCACAGCCAGTCCGATGCTTGGTGTCTCCGAGTTGCGCAGCGTTTCAAGCAAAGTGCGAACCGGCTGCGCCGGCGCCATGAATGCCACGCCTGTTGGTTTGCTGTCGAGAGACATCACGCCGGACTGGATGCCTACCACTTCGCCACGCGCGTTTACCCAAGGACCGCCGGAGGTTCCGCCCTGCATCATCGCCGTCAGGTACGCCACTTCCGCGTATTCCTCAACGTCCGCGTAGTACTCGAAGCCAGTGCCAGGCCGCGCCAGACGCCCCGCCTGAAGCAAGCCGGTTCTGAACAACGGCGTCCCAAACTGCAGCAACTCTTCTCCGACACTCGGCGCTTGCCGCGCCAACCGTAGGTGGACGAAACCGCCACCCACGGGCTTGACTCGCAGCAGAGCGATGTCGTGCCCTCGGTCCAGCGCGACAAAAACAGCCTCGAGCCGCCCGTGCTTCCTCGACATGACCTCGACCTCGATGGGCGGTTTGCCTGAGCGAAACAAGTGCCCCACAGTCGCCACCACACCCTGCGCGTCTGCAAACCAGCCCGATCCACTGTGCCGCCCATCAATCAGCACATCCACACACGCGTCCTGACATCGCTCATAAACACGCTCGACCCTCGAAGACGCCAACTCCGCCCCCATCGCTCGTACGCCACCGCCATCAGACGCAAGGAGACACACCAGAAGTGCCCAAAGCCAATAGATCGGTGCGCATCGGAGCCATGATCCTGTGTCGCCTGGCGACGCGAGTGTCCTCACGAGCGCAGGGCAGCAAGCTGGAGCAGGCACAGATGACAGCAGCCGCTCGACAGGAGTCTCTGCCTGCCGCTGGCAGGTCGCGCCACCGTGGCTTCGGTTCATGGAGAGCAGTGTTTCTCCTTTAGAACGCATTGGGACCATGAACCGTGCGACGTGGTCCACAACGAAGCCGCCTGAAGGCGGAACTCTGACAGGTCGCGAGCCGGACAACGCCACGGACCATGCGGAGCGGCCGCCCGTCAGAGTCCCGCGTTCACGCGGCAAGGCACTGTTCATGGGGAGCCTCCATGTTCCAGAGAACGCGCTTTGGCGCCATGAACCGTGAGGTAGGGCGACGCTCCCGCGGAGCCGGGCCGCGATATACTGCACAGGCTGTGAGCGGCTCGGCTGGAGCCTCGCCCTACCGGGGAATGCATCTGGTTCATGGGAAGCCTCCACGTTCCAGAGAACACGCTTCGGGTCCATGAACCAGATGCTTAACCACGAAGGCCGCGAAGACCACCGAGAAAGAGCTAACAGGAACCTCCGTGGTCATCGTGCACTTTGTGTTCGGCTTGGGGGTGGTTGTTTGTGGGGGGCAGGCGGAGTGATCGCTTCGCAATAGCCACAAGCGCCAAGGACGATCTCTCTTCACGTCAATCCCACGAAAGAATCACTTTGCCCGATTGCCCCGAAAGCATGATCTCAAAGCCCTTTTCAAAATCCGCGAACGAAAAACGGTGCGTGATCACAGGGTGAATGTCGAGGCCACTCTCAAGCATCACCGTCATCTTGTACCAGGTCTCGTACATTTCCCGACCGTAGATGCCCTTGATCGTAAGCGAATTGAACACAACCATGTTCCAGTCTATCGCCACCTGCTCTGGAGGAATCCCAAGCATTGCGATCTTGGCTCCGTGACACATGTTCTCGAGCATGCCTCGGAAGGCCTGTGGACTACCCGACATCTCCAGCCCCACGTCGAAGCCCTCCTTCATCCCGAGCTCGTCCTGGACTTGCCGCAGGTTCATGTCGCGTATGTTTACGGCCCGTGTCACGCCAAGCCGTCGCGCCAGGTCGAGTCGATACTCGTTCATGTCGGTTATCACCACGTAGCGGGCACCGGCATGCCGCGCCACCGCGGCAGCCATGATCCCAATCGGCCCCGCTCCGGTCACAAGCACATCTTCTCCGAGAACCGGGAACGAGAGAGCTGTGTGCACGGCGTTGCCGAAAGGATCAAATATGGCGGCAATGTCGCGATCGATCCCTGGCTTGTGGTGCCAGACGTTAGTCATCGGCACGCTAATGTACTCGGCAAAAGCCCCAGGACGATTCACGCCAATACCCTCGGTGTCTTTGCAGAGATGACGCCGCCCAGCCAGGCAATTCCTGCACCTGCCGCACACCACATGCCCCTCCGCGCTGACAAGATCGCCGGGAAAGAAATCGGCCACGTTGGAGCCCACCGCTGCCACCGCGCCCACAAATTCGTGCCCCACGACCATCGGGACGGGGATGGTCTTCTGGGCCCAGGCATCCCAACGATAAATGTGAACGTCAGTGCCGCAGATGCCGGCGCGATCTACTTTGACCAAAACATCGTTCAGGCCCACCGTAGGCACTGGCACCTCTTCGAGCCAGAGACCAGGCTCGGCCCGGCGTTTAACGAGGGCCTTCATCCGATCCGGAATTGGGGCGGCATGGCCGGTGTTCCCAGGATCGCTGTTTTGTCGAGTTTCAGTCTTCGATCGGCAACGGGGCAAGTTCTTCTTCATCGTCTTTCTTGTCCAGTAAACGTGTGCTGGGATAGTAGCTGGTTGATTTCAATTGATCAACATTGGCCCCGGCCATGTCGTGGTGTTCCCTCTCGCGTCCCATCATCAGCAGGTGACTGGGCGGGTGTAACCGGCCGCCGTTCCCGGATGTCATCAAAACCAAGAGCATCTTCCGGAAACACTTTGCATCTCAATCCGCGCCTGGTCGATGGCCAGCGGCGCGCACTTCACCGAGCAGAATTCCCTGCTGAGCCGAAGCGGACACACGTGTGGGATTCGCTGGGAAAGGGCGACCACTGGATTAGTCAGTGTCAATAGTGAGGACTGACCCCTAATCTAGTCCTGTTCGGGCGGATGGATGACCAAGCCATGCGCCACGCTGTTCTGATCTTGAACGGCCACAGGCTGGCTTGGGCCAGCGCCCAGACCAGCCAGAACTGCCAACGCGGAACATCGATCAGCAGAGCCCGGCCCGTAGAGACGGCGTGCATCAGAACCACCTCGAAATTCATGCCGTCGCTGACCACACCGCGCGCCTTGGCGACCTCCCAAAAGGGTGTGCCCGGGAAGGGAACGGCGGCAAACGGGTACACCCAGGTGACGACAAACCAGTGGCGGATGATCCAACGCACGGTCTGGAGCATCTCGCCGAGCGTTTCGCCTGGGCTTCCCAGGACGAAACTCCCGCCCGGTTGCAGCCCGTGCTGTCGGCAAATTCGGACTGATCTGTCGTTCTCCGCGACGCTCGCGTGTCCGCCCTTCAGGTAGCGCACGACCCGGTCGCTGCCTGATTCCCATCCGAACGAGACCTTCACGACGTTCATCCGTCGGAGGCAGTCGCATACTTCGTCGTCCATCACGTCTGCCCGACCCTGCACCGCCATCTGCTTGATCTGGCTCACCAGACCGGCGCGCTCGAATCCCTCGGCGATTTCACGCAGTCGGCGTTTGTTCACCGTGAACAGATCATCCCAAATGACCAGGTGATCCACTCCTTTCTCGGCCAGACGCTGCATCTGGCGAATCACCCAGTCGGGCCGGTGCCACCGGTAACCGGCCCAGAACACACTCGTCGCGCAGAATTGGCAGCTGAACGGACAACCACGCGCCGTGAGCAGCATGCCATCGACGCAGACACCCCAGAATCGAGTGAGGCGTTTCTTCCAGGAGTTCGGGTTCAACAGCGAGAGGTCGAGGTCCGGGTACTCAGGGTCGTTAAGATCAAGGGAATGGTATTGAGCGGCCGTGTGCCCCCGCGAGAGGTAATCTTGGAGACGCAGCTCTCCTTCGCCGGCGATCGCCAGATCGAATTCGGGGCGCAGCGAAGCCGGACACGTGCTGATATGCACGCCACCGACAATGACGGGGCAAGACACTTTGTGGCGTTTCAACTCCATTGTGAGTCGGTGCGCCTCCTCGTATTGAGGGGTCATCGCCGAGATACCGATGGCATCCCAGGGCTCGCGCAGCAGCACCTCCAGGGGCTTTTCCCAGTTTGCCTCCACCAGTCGCACCTGCCAGTCGGGGAGCCGGCTCTGAATCCAGCTTCCAAGGAACAATAAACCCAACGGTTGGCCTTGATGGCCTTGTCTATTCAAGGATACCAGCGCAAGACGTTTCAAGGTCGTTGCCTCCCTCAGTGGCCGACGGCGAGTTTGCAACCGTGGAACGGGCTCGTCCGGACTTCGCACCACAGCGGGCGTTTCATGACGTGGCCGATGGGCATTTGCTGTTGCATTTGCATTTGCGACGCGGTCGAAGTGTGCGTGACCGAGAGGGGCCAGGCAAGGTGAAAGGGGGTTGCCAACGTCGTGGGGCGCCTCACAGGGACCCGCTCACGCGTCCAACAGGCAAACTCATGTCACTAGCGGGCTGCGCGGCAAGCTTGGACGAGAACTTGGGCCGGCAGTCAAGCAGCCAGGATGGCGCCCACTGCCGCGAGCAACGCGTCGGTCTCGACATCGCTACCCACGCTCACACGAAGATAAGAGCTAATCTCCGGCGAGTTGAACCATCGCACCAGGATGCGGCGCTCACGAAAGCGCCGCATCCACTCTGACGCCGGGAAACGCGGCGGTCGCATGAAAAGGAAGTTGGCCGCACTAGGCAACACCTCGAATCCGAGACGTTCCAGGTTGCGTCGCATACGCTCGCGCGTCCTTATGATCCGGCGGAAGTTGGCCCTGTAGTACCGCGGGTCACCGAGCGTGGCCCGCGCGGCGATTTGCCCCAGGCCATTGACGTTGTAACTGTCTTTGATCTTCTGAAGCGCGGCAATCAAGTCGCCGTGGCCGACCATGTATCCCACCCGCTGGAAGCAGAGCGAATAAGCTTTTGAAAACGTCCGCGAGACAAGAACGTTCGGCCGGCGCAGCGCCAGCGCCATGGCATTCTCGGGCGCGAAATCGACATATGTTTCGTCCAAGACCACCACGCCTTTCATTCTAGCGCAGAGCGAATCGAGCGTCGCCGTCGAATAGCCGAGCCCAGTCGGCGCGTTAGGTGTTGTGACGAACGTGAGCGCCGCGCCCCAGTTCCAGCGGCCACCGCGCGTCAACGAGCTCAAGCTTGGCAACCCGAATCCGTGCCCGAGCGGCACCGGATTGCGTTTGGCGCCGTGGATGTCAGCCAGAACCGGATAGAGCGAGTAGCTGGGAGTGAAGTATTGGACGATCGTTCGCGGCTGCGCGCCAGATGCGGCCGCGTTCTTTCCGGGTTCGCCCGAGTGATTCGAAAACGGCTCGACAAAGGCCCGTGTGGCCATGGCGAGTAGCTCGTCCGAGCCGTTCCCGACCACGATATTGTCCGGGCGGCAGCCGTGCAGCCGCGCGAGTTTCACCCGCAATTTCGCCGCCGTAGGGTCAGGGTAGAGGCGCAGGCGGCCATCCACAGCGGCCTTCACGGTTTCGATCACTCTGGGCGAAGGTGGATACGGGTTTTCGTTCGTGTTGAGCTTGATGAATCCGGGCGTCTTGGGTTGCTCACCCGGCACGTAGGCGGCGAGCCTACGGACCAAAGGCCGCACAAGGATGGATGACCCGGGCATTTGTCTTGCTTCCCTCATGGTCGAGGCTGGCGTTCTTACGTTGGGCATCACATCAGCCAAGCCGCACCTCGGCGGACTTGGCGTGAGCCTGAAGGCCTTCCAGGTCCGCGAACACGCGAACCGCTTCTAGTGACTTCGCAAGGGCGGCCCGGTCATATTCGACAAGACTTGTCCTGCGCTGAAACTGATCCGCCGTCAGTCCGCTGAAACTCACACCCGCCCCCCCAGTCGGCAGAGTATGACTCGGACCAGCCACGTAGTCGCCCAAAACCGTCGGCGACCATGGCCCGATGAGTATCGCGCCTGCCGTCAGAATGCGCGCCGCAATCGGACGCGCCCGGCGCGCCATGACTTCGCAGTGCTCGGGAGCTAGCTGGTTCGCGACTTTGATCCCTTGTTCGAGATCACGAACCAGCACAAATGTACCACCTTGTGCCAGAGCTCGCTCGACAAACTCGCGTCGCCCCAAACCCGCGACTCGCCGTTCAACTTCGGCATGGACCGTTCGGATGAGGCGAGCTGAGGGCGTGACAAGCCAAACCCGTTCATGGCCGGAGCCGTGCTCGGCCTGGGCCAGCATGTCAGCGGCAACGAACCTTGGATTGGCGGTGTGGTCGGCCAGCACAAGCAATTCGCTGGGACCGGGCAACAGATCGATCGCAACATGGCCAACCAGTAGACGTTTGGCCGTCACCACGTACGCATTGCCTGGACCGAATACCTTCTGCACCGGTCTGATTGTCCTGGTCCCAAGCGCCATCGCGGCTATGGCCTGGGCGCCGCCAACTCGATAAACCTCGGTGGCGCCCGCCATGCGCGCAGCCACAAGCAGCGCCGAATTGATCGCCCCGTCCGACCCGCACGGTGTGCACACGACAACTTCAGAGCAACCCGCGACCCGCGCAAGCGTGACGGTCATCAGCACCGTCGAGACAAGCGGCGCGGTGCCGCCGGGAACGTAAATGCCTACCCTTTGGAAGGGGTCGTACTTTTCGCCAACACGCGCGCCCTGGGCGTTGCGACTCGACCAACTCCGACGCAGCGAGCGGCGGCTGAAACGCGTGATGTTTCGGCAAGCGAACTGGAGTGTACGACGGAGTGCTTCGTCGGCTTTGACGGAGGCGTTGAAGAACTCCGCGCCGGTCACCGCGAGCTGGTCGGCGGTCAGCCTCGCTCCGTCAAACCGCGCCGTTAACTCGAGCAAGGCTTCGTCGCCACGACTGCGGACGGACTCGATGATCTCGCGCGTGCGCTGTTCGATTACGGGGTCGAACAGGCTGGAATCGCGGCTCATGGCGGCGAGCCGCGCGGCGAAATCGCTTTCAGTATGCCGCAGTATGTTCATGAGCCGATACTTGATCGGCCTTGGGGAAAAGTCGACGCTCAATGATCACTCGACCCGCGCGCGCCAGAACGTTGGAGACGAAGCGGGTGAGGTCAGCTCGATCTCATGCACGTCACTAGTGAGGACAATGGACGGCAGCGTCGTACACTCTTTGAACGGCAGCGTCGCTGCCTGCTCAATGTAGACAGTGCGCCCGGCTTTGGCTGTGATTTGCAGCTTGAGCGTCTTGCCCTCTTGCCGAATCAAAAGTCCGGGCGGTTTGGGCGGGGGAGGTTCGTCAGCAATATCGGCGAAACCGTCGCCGTCAGCGTCGTTGGCATCGAAGATGTGGATTTCGTAGATCATGTACTCGCCGGTTTCGGGTGTATCGGGCATGCCATCTGCGGTAGCGATTGTGGCGTAGTAGTTTGTTCCCAGGGCACCCATGTATAGCCTCAGGTATGGGGCAAACGAACTGTACCACCGGGTGGTAGCGCCCTTTTCGTTGGTCCACGCAGCGGAATCGTAGGTCAGCTCGAAGGGATCGACGCGGTGGAGATTGAAAGGGCCAGCCATGCTGCCCTCGGTCCCCTGGCGCGATAGAGCGACTGTTCCCAATATGTCTTCGCCATCGACCTCGTAGTTCAGTGTGCCGCGGTAGTCGAGAATCTCGAATGTGTGCTCGAATGTCATATCCACGCTAAAATCGAGCACCCTCAATCTCAGTTTGCAGACACCCTTGCACGAGCCCGCGGCCCGGTCCCATGTCATGTCCAACGTGCCGACCGGGTCTATGCTCTCGCCCCAATAGACCTCGCCCTCCGACTTGGCGCCAGTGACAGCAACATCGACCTCGAAGAAGTCGAACACGCCGTTCAAGTTGCTCTCGCCAGGGTCGGGGACGGTCAGTTCACAGTAGAACGGAATTGGTTCGTCAGGAAAGATCGGGTCCGTGTACAGCAGGTAGGTTGAGTGCAAGTACCCCGATCCCATCAAGTCGTCGCTTATTCCAATCTCGTTGTTGATCGTGCCGTCGGTGAGCGTGGTCGCTGACAAAGTATACGTCTGGCCCACCAACTTGATCTGGGCGGGCTGCAGCACGACCGAGAAACAGTGGCATACGACCTGTGCCTCGTTCGCATGAGAAGCCGCGGAAATGCCCAGGCTGATTAGCGCGGCGGCGCCCAGCACTAGAAGCTTGTTCATGTCGGCAGCCTAACACGGCGCCACGAGTACTGCAAACCGAACGATCGGGTCGAGAAGATCGCGAGGTTGCATAGCAGCCGATTCACCACGCCGCGCTGCAATGCGGCGACTGCGTCGCCGGCTCAAGGTCTTGACAAGGAGAGGATTCCAAAGCCGGGGAATTTCCGTCGGCTGCGGGGATTCCGCAAGATAGTAGTAGGACTGAAAAAAAAGGCACCCGGGGACCGGGTGCCTTGACCGAAGTTCGGGTTTGGTTGCCCTACTTCATCTTGCCAGCGTAATACGGGAAGAGCAGGGCGTGATCTTCCTGTGAGTTCTTGACCTGTTCGCGCAGTCGGGCTCCGGTGACCTGCTGGACGCTGCCGTCAGACAGGACGACGTTACCGGCGCCGTTGTGCATGCTAGTGGACCACCCGGTTTCCCTTTGGTTGCGGTCCATTTCACCGTACTTGAGCGTCGACTTAGCTTGCGAGTTGTACGCCGCGTCGCTATTGGGATTAAGGACCGCGTTGGTGACATTCCTGTCACCGCCCAGTATAACCTGCGGGCGTCCCTCGTCAGCGTCAGGGTTGACGAAGTAGCTGCAACCGCCGTTCTTGCCACCTCTATCGAGTGTCTGAACGACCATGCCGACGAAGTTGCTCGGGGCTATGCGTGAGCTGTCTGAAGGGCAGACCACGGTTTTGGGCGTGGCCAGCTCATTGGACAGCGCGGCATAGACGCGCCACATTTCAACCGGCCTGGCATTAGGTGTTGCGCCCAGAAAGTCGGCGACGCCACCTTCGTTGGTCGAAACGCCCATTGGGAACCGGTCTCCGTTGTCAGTGGCAAACAGCCGGAAGGAAATGCCGATTTGCTTCAGGTTGTTTGCGCAGTTGATGCGTTGCGCCTTGGCCTTGGCCTTGGCAAGCGCGGGCAGCAGCATGCCTGCAAGGATGGCGATAATGGCAATCACGACCAGCAGTTCGATGAGCGTGAAGGCCCCGTTTCTGTTTTTTCGTAGTAGTCGGCTCATAAGGTTGTCAATTCTCCACTAACCTTGTCTTCGGTCATGGTTCGCGGACTTTAGGGCAAAGGCCCATCCTGTCAACGAATTTTACCGAGTTTTCAATAGCACTCTCAGTGCCAGTCTCGGAGTCCATCTTTAACCCTTATCAATACGCTACTTGGAATGGGGTTACGCTGGAAAGGCAGGTCGTTTCTGCGTGAAATCCGCGCAGTGCCGGTCTCAACGATGGATTGTCATGCCCGTCGGCTTGCTTTGTGCCCTGGCGTCCGTGTAGCCTGCTGGGGCTTGCCTGAAAAGGCGGGTCATAACATCGTGCAAACGTGCTCTGTTAAGTGCATGGGCGTGAGCGACGGCTGGCCGAGCCCCGATCGGTCCCATGCCGCTTTTCTTTATCGGCTGGGCAGGGGAACGGTCCTGGTCGACTGCGGCGAGCCGGTCAGCCGCGGTTACCGGGCATCAGGATATGACTATGACCTGATCGATCGGATTCTGATTTCGCACCTCCATTTGGACCACGTAGGCGGATTGTTCATGTTGCTGCAAGGACTTTGGCTCGAGGGAAGGACAAGGGACCTGCCGATACACATGCCCGCTGAAGGAGTCGAGTCGGTCCAGAGGATGTTGCGCACTGGCTATATTTTTGACGAGCTATTGGGATTCAGCCTCCGGTTTGTCGCGTTGCGGGCCAAGCGCCCGATCGATGTTGTGCCAGGCGTGCGTGTCACGCCCTTTCCCACGACGCATCTGGAAGGTCTGAGAAAGACGTTTCAGAAACGGCGCTCACAGCGTTTTGAGTCGTTCAGTTTCCGGATCGAGTGTAGGCGCGGATGCATAGTGCACAGCGGAGACCTGGGAGCTGTTGAGGACCTTGCGCCTATGTTTGACCGGCCTGTGGACGTGCTCGTGTGCGAACTGGCTCACGTAGGGTTGGAGCAACTTGGCAGGTTCCTGAGGGATAGGGAAGTCAAGCGTGTGGTTCTGGTGCATTTGCCTGAGGCGCTTTGGCGTGACGCGTCGCGGACGCGCAGGCGTGCCAGGCAGGCGCTTGGCGCGATCCCTTTCACTGTGGCAGCCGAGGGCGAGGTAGTTGCATTGTGATCACTAGCGAGGCGCGCCTCAGACCAGTCCAAGCGATCGACCACATGAATCGCGCCAACGTTTCGCCTTTCTCCTTCCCGCGCCTCGCTATGTCTAGAATCCTCGACCGAGGAGAGGGGCGGACTGTGCGGAGGGCAACGGAAAGTTGATCAGATTACACCAAGACTCGGGGTCGAGGATTCGGACCGGGCAAGGATCAGCCGCCCCTGGTTGGACCCGCGCGACTGATGAGGATATTCATGTCCCAGATGCTTAAATCATCAGGCGCAATGGGTTTGGCGACCTTGTCAAGCCGGGTCCTGGGGCTGGTACGGGAGCAGGTGTACGCTCATTTCATGGGGGACACCGCGGTTGCCAGCGCATTCAAGCTCGCTTTCCAGGTGCCTAACCTATTTCGCCGTCTGCTGGGCGAGGGAGCGCTGACGGCGGCGTTCATTCCCGTCTTCAAACGCAAGGAAAAGACCGAGGGTGAAACCGCCATGTGGCAGTCAGCGCGCGAGGTCATGTCGGCGCTGGTTGTGGCGGTGTCAGCGCTGGTTCTTGTGGTGATGCTCGGTTTATCGGTGGTTTTGGCGGTGTCGGGCCATGGCGGACCACGAGAAGCGGAGGACCTGACGCGGAGTGCCGGCGGTTGGCTGCACGACGACACGCGATTGGTGTTGCGGCTGTTGCGGATCATGTTTCCGTATCTAATCCTCGTTTGTCTGGCGGCGATGGCCATGGGCATCCTGAACGCGCGCGGCCGTTTTTTTGTGCCGGCCATGGGCGCGACGATGTTGAACCTGGTGATGATCGCCAGTGTTCTGTTGTTGGCGCCACGATTTGGCAAGACGCTGGACGTTCAGATATTCGCCCTGGCCGTGGGCGTGTTAGTGGCGGGAATCGTGCAAGTCGGTTTTCAGCTTCCGACGTTGTGGGGGGAGGGCTTTCGGCCCCGCTGGGCTGACCCGCGCGGCAGCGAGACTGTTCGGGAAGTCGCGCGGAAGATGGTGCCTGGGGCGAT
>JAXDCU010000195.1:0-5479 GCA_034677645.1 Verrucomicrobiia bacterium | reverse complement strand
GAATTCGATATGGACGTATGGCGCGTCGATGTTAGTCAGGCTGAAGATGCCCACGCCGTACCAGCCAACTTCTCCCAGGTCGAGGTGGGACGGCCCGCCAATTCCCACCGTCAGGTCCAACGGGAGCGCGTCCTCGACCAGGTACCGATACGGGATAGTCGCCACTTGGCCGTTCGGATTGGTCACTTGGACATCGTAAAGACCGTGCACCGCCTCCCTAAGATCGAATACCGCGACGATCTCGGTGGCGGCGGTGCGCTTGTAATTCACCGGGATGTACTCCGCGATTTGCGGTCGGATCAGTTTAACCGTCGCCGCCGGGTCGAACTTCGCGCCACTGATGTGTATGGTCACATAGCGACTGTCGCCACCGGTGTCCGAGTCAACGTCGGTAATCTCGAACGGCAAGACGCGCGCCTTGATCTCAATTCCCTGGACCCCTGGTGAGGTGGCCGATCGCGCCAGAACATAGTATGTCCCGCTCTGCGTGGTTGGCACGCGCACGGTCTGGTCCGCCCAAAGATGCCCCTCGTAGGCCGCGTCGTAGCGGATCGAATCCGGCAATCCTTCATAGCGGATGAACAACTCGTTAGCGGCGCCATCGAGGTCGCTGTCGAGTGTCACTTCGAGTGTTTCTCCCGCGGGCGCCTGGATTTGGTAAAGTTGTTCCTGGCCGCTGGACAGGGTGTCAGTTGCCGGGACATCCAACACGAGCGTTTTCACCTGCAAAGCCAGCAGGTCCGTCGAGGCCCGGCGGTTGTTCTGGTTGAAGGCGCCTTCGTTGATATCATCGTAAATGTCGGCCCGCACTATCACGCGGTAATCCCGCGGCAACACGGTCGGCAAGGTCGCCGTCAGCGTCACCGTATAACTCTCCCCCGGCAAGAGCGTCACCGACTGCTTCTCGCTTCCCTTTGCCGCCACGCCTACCAAGCGGTCACCGATGTCCCATATCGCATCCGATGAGAGATAGATTGCGTCAGCCCAGAAACCCTGCGCCTTCTCGGTGCTGTAGTTCTTAACGGTCCATGTAATCGCAACGCTTTCCCCGACAAATCCGCTCGACGGGACCACTATCGAGTCCTCCACCTGCAGATCGGCCGGAGGCGGCAGTTCGATCAACATCGGCACATCTTCCGGCCTGGCATTGTTGCCCTCGCGCCCTCCCTCGTAAACGGCGGTGGCCGGAGCGCTGCCGCTCGGCACATCCGTAATCACGATTATGTAATATGCGCCAATCAGGCCGCGGGGCACCGCGACGGTGTCACTGACTGTGTAAGAGCCCCCCGATGCAAGCACACCTCTGTGTTCGATGGTATTGATGTAGTGGTCGCTCGCCGCGTCGAGGTATTGGTCGCGCGACAGATAAACCTGGTCAAACCACTTGGGCTGCCGATCCGGCACCGGTCCTTGGCCAAGATTGGTTACAGTGTAACTGAATGAAAACGGCTCGCCGACAAACACCCTTTCCTGCGAAGTGACGGCGGTGACCTGTAGGTCGGGCAGTTCCTGGAGCTGCACCCGGATCGACGTCAGCAGCGTGTTGTTGCCTTCGTTCTGGTACTCGCGAACCGCGCCGCTGCCACTGCCTCCAATCCTGGGGTTGCCTTTGGCCATCGGATACGGATAAGTCGCCCCGCTCATGGCCGTCTGCGCCGCATCCGCGACAATCAACAGGTAGAAATTCCCCTGGATATCATCGGGCAATCGGACTGATGTGCTGACAGTGTATTCGGCGTCGATCTCCAGCGCGCCATCATGGCGGACGCTTCCAAGCAGCTGGTCGTACCCGTCCAGAGATTCATCCTGGGAAATGAACACGCGATCGAACCAGACGTTCACCCGCGTGGCGCGCGTTCCTTCATTCACAACCTTCCATGAGAGCGGAATGAAAGAGCCCGAGAGCGCCTGGTCCGCCGCTCCAAGCAGCACCGGTTTCAAGTCCGGCTCGCGGAACAAGACCTGGATGGGCGCTGACCCTGCGATGTTGTTCTTGTTGTCGCCGCCCTCCCAAACGCGCTGAGAGAATGCCTTTGGCCAAGCCGGATACTGGCCCCGGCCGAGCGCTCCAGCGTCAATCGGAGCAGGCTGCCAACGCGCAGGATTGAAGTCGGTCAACACGTAGATGTAACGGCGGCCCGAGATGCCAGCCGGCAACGTGACCGTCGTGCTCGCGGTGTAGCTCGCTCCCGGCCGCAGCGGCTCAGTCGCCACGTGGTACACGCGCGTCAAGAACGTCGCGCGGTCTACATCGAACGGACGGTCTGGTGGGTCGGGAGACAGGAAGATATTGTCGTACCACCGGCCGGTTCCGGACCAGACGGCCCCCTGCCCGGCGTTGGTCACCCTCCACGTAACTTGGATTGGATCATCCGATGTCGCCGTCGCGGGAACCTCGATTACTTCCGCCACCAGATCAGCCGGGGTTTGGGTCACAGCCACCGGAACGGCTCGCGTGTTGTTCTCGGTCCATGGCCCTTCATAGACCAGCTTGGTCCCTTCCGCCGCCGGGCCGACGATGATATCTAGAAGGTCTTTCCTGCTTAGCCGATTGAGGTCTTCGTTGCTGACTTCATCAAGCGGTTTGCCAAGCTTTGCCTGGGCCCGATCCAAAACGCCCTGGAACTGCTCGGTCAATTCCCGCATCGTTTGTGCGTCGAATTCTTGGTCGGTCAGAATCTCGATGGGCGCCAGGTTCGTGCGCACGATGATGTAGCTGCCCTCAGCCGATGGCGGGAGCGTGAACGTGGCTGTTTGAGTATACCACTCGCCAACCGCTAATGCGCCCTCATGCGGAACCGCGAACACCAAATCGTGTCGGCCAAGACCGTTATCCAGATCGTCGTCGGTCGACACATAGATCGAATCGCCCCAGACACCGACATTCGTCGCGGTAGCTCCGTTGTTCGCAACGGTCCACGTCACCGTGACCTGGCCGCCCCCGATCGCGGTCGCGGGCGCCTCGACCGACATGACTTCGAGATCGGCCGGTGGGACCAGGAAGATATTGATGGGCGTGAATGTGAGGTTGCTGCTCTCCAGATCGTAGGGCAGGTCCGGATTCAGATTCACATCGAAAGCCTGCTCATAGACCGTGTCGGCCGCATCGGCCCAAACCGCGAGATAGTAGACTCCGTTCAACGTCGCCGGAATCTTCACCGTCACTGTTTGATCGTAGTGCTGCCCGACTTCGAGCGCGCCCGAATGCCCAAAGTTCCCCAGCAGAATGTCGCCCCCAAGCGGGTTGTCCGGGTCTGGCTGCGGCCGTTGCTTGGCCCGCGTCAGCCACACCGCGTCGATCCAACTGGCCGGGTACGTAATACCCGCGCCGAGATTGGTCACGCGATAGCGCACCGTGATTGTGGAACCCTCGAATGTGTCGACCGGCCCGTTGATTTGCGTTGCCACCAAGTCAGGCGGCGGAACCGGAGTGACATCCACAGCCAGAGCCCGAGACCTGTCGTTGTTGCCGTCCTTGGGATGCTCATCGACAGCACCGCCGGAGTCCGCGCGGACAATTATGTAGACGGTCCCCGCGACGCCGAGATCGATCTTGTAACGTCCAAAGCTTGCGTATGCTTCGCCTGGCCCCAGCGCCGCGCCGTTCGCCACCGTGCCCAGTAACCGGTCGCCACCATCCCACTTGTGATCCAGCGAGAGATAAACGCCGTCGACCCAGCGGGACCCGCCAGTCGGCGTGGCCACTGAGCCGAGGTTGTACACGGTCCACTCGACATCGATCAGACCGCCGCTTGTAACCTTGTCAGGAATGGTCAGAGAGACGACCTGCAAGTCAGGCCGCGGCTTCATCGCCAGAGCGAGAGCCTCCGCGGCCGCCAAGCGGTTGTTGTTCTCGTTGGTTTCCACCAGTCTCCGGTCCACGTCAGTCTCGATGACCACTTGATACACGCCAGGGGCAAGAGGAAGGCGGACCAGCTCGCTGCGCGTGTAGGTCTTGCCCGCTTCGAGTCCTATCGACCTGGAGAACCGCCCCAGACTAATCGCCTGGGACATGTTCCCGTTCGGCGCGAGATAGATCGCATCGGTCCATAGCCCCGTCGCATTGTCAGGTCCGGCGTTCTTCACCGTCCATCCAATCTCAACCGCGTCTCCGTCCAGCCCCGCGATTGGCGCGGTTATCGCGACCACTTGAAGGTCCACGGGCGGCGGCGGCGTGTAGCTTACCGTGACGGCTTCGGAACGTTTCGTGTTATTGTCGGTATAGACGAATTCGAACGGTCCGCCAGTGGTCACGAAGATGTAGTAGGTTCCCTCCGCGTCGGTTGGCAATGTGACGTCCGCGGAACGAGGATAGCCGTCATTGACACTCAGCGCACCCAAATGATCGATGCTGGCCAATTGTTCGCGACCAGTCGCTCCGGTCGGGTCTTTCGACCACCAGACCCTATCGCTCCAATTGTCAGGTTCAGTAATCCCGATTCCAATGTTCGACACGGTCCAGCTCACGCGCAACGGCTCGCCGTTGTGCCCCATCGCGTCAGCGCTCACTTCGTCCACCACCAGGTCGGCGTAAGGAATGAACATCACGTCCACAACATGATCCGCCTCATCGACATTGGCGGCCTGGTCCGTGTGCTCATAAACCGCATCCCCAGCATCGGTCTTGACGAACAAATGGAACCGCCCCTGCAGCCGCGATGGCAGAATGATGATCCGCGTCTCGGCATACTCGGCGCCCACTGGCATGAGTCCATCGTGCTCGAACTCGCCAACCACCCGATCATCGCCGTCCCCAAACGTCGCGTTTGTTGACAGGACCACTCGGTCAATCCACCGGTCCACCCGCCCCATCCCCGTCCCGTCATTAGTCACTATCCATGACACGGTCAGGTCCACGGGGTCCCCGATCAGCAGGGGCTGACCTGTGACATCGTGCACGCGCAGGTCCGCATACGGCGCAAGAGTGATCGACAAAGGCGAAGAACTGCTGACGTTGTTGTCCTCCTTCGTCACCTCGGCGATCTGCCCAGCGGCATCAGTCCGAACCAACACGCGATAATCTCCTTGCACCCCATCCGGCAACTGGACGGTCAACTGGGCTTCGTAGAAAGCGCCCGGAGCAAGCGCCGGTACTCGCATCCACTCACCCAGAAGCTTGTCGTTGCCTGAAAGAGCTTCGTCCGTCGACAAGTACAATCGATCGACCCAGCCGCCCGATGCGCCGCCCGTTCCGTCGTTCCTCACCACCCAGCTCACAACTATCTCGGCGCCCGACAATGCGGTCGCCGGCGCGACAACAGAACTGACCAACAGATCGGCGTTCGTCACCGCGGTCCTTGCATCGGCGCCACGCGTGTTGTTGTATTCAGCCGCCCGCTCAAATACTTGGTCGGTCGCGTCCGTTACGGCCAGAAGGTAGTATGACTGCGCGGCCATTGACGGGACGACGACCGTCTCCGCTCGCGTATAGGAGGCGCCCACTCCGAGAGGCCCCGTCCAGCCGTAGCTCCCCAATCCG
>JAXDCU010000194.1:0-6573 GCA_034677645.1 Verrucomicrobiia bacterium | reverse complement strand
AGCGAATTGGACGGAATAGAGTCGGCATGGACGACGGCACGCAAGAACACAAGCGATGAGGAGCGTCGCGAACAAAAGAGCACTGCACGAGGCTTTCTGGCGCGGTGAGGGGCCGAGCCTCATTCTTATCCCGCCAGCTCGGCAGGAGCTCTACGATCTTAGCAACTACGCGGCGCGCTTCAACGATCCGGTTGCGATGTGGCAATCCGAAATAAGCCGCGCCAACCCGGTTGTTGACTGGCCGACCGACGGCATTCCCGTCGTGCGCCCGAACCTCGGCGTGGTTTTCGTCCCCGCCATGGCCGGTCTGAAATATCACTTGCCCGAAGACGCGATGCCGTGGCCTGGCAAGCCTCTGACGCGCGAAGCCATTAGCGCCATATGCTCAGTGGACGTGAGCCGGAGCGAGACGATGCGGTTGGCGGCGGACTTCTACACCGCTCACGCCGCCTCCGGTCGCGTCGACATTGTTGCGTATCATCCCGATACCCAGGGCGTGTTCGACATCGCCCACCTGCTCCGGGGCGAGCAAATCTTTTACGACCTTGCCGACCCGAAGGAATCCGGTTGGGTTGACCAACTGCTGACGCTCGCCCTCGATCTCTATCTCAAGGCCACGAAGCATGTGAAGTCGCTGCTGGGTGAGCCAGCCGCGAGCATGGTCCACGGCCACGGCACTTCGCAGGGCGCGTTTTTCCCCAACGCCGGAGTGCGGATGGCTGAGGACACGGCAACGTTGTTGTCGCCGGCGATGATTGACCGCTGGATTCTGCCCGTCATCGAGAAGGCGGCGGCGGTGTTTGGCGGCGCGTTCCTGCATTACTGCGGCCGGCACGCTGTCCTGTTCGAGCGGCTCTGTGCCTGCGAACTCGTGCGCGCGATCGATGTCGGAAACCCTGAGTATTATGAACCGCGATGGTTATTGGAGCGATGCTCCAGGAGCGGCACGGTCCTGTACAGCCGGCTCGCCGCCCTACCCCAGGAGGACTGGGAAGCATACGTCCGCCGCCTGGCCGCCTTGGTGCAGCAGACGGGCGCGCGCGTTATTCTGCGACCGGCGGTTTTCCCCGCTGGTCGGGAGGACTGCGCGGCCATGCGCGATTTGTGGCACGAACTGACTTGCCGCGCCTTTGCTTCTCACTTGTGAACCCGCAAGCGGACAAAGCGGTGGCTAGCGGCGCCCCTGGGAAGTGAAACGCGGACAACGCGTCGCATACCGTCGTCGTTCAGGATTTGCTGAGTCACACCAGCGTTGCTCCAATCGCCGGAGTCAATCGCGTCGGCCCATTCAACTTGATAGGTCACGTCAGTGACTGCGCGGGGGCGCGTGTAGTCGAGGCAGAGCGATTCGTCGTCGACAGTGAGCGGAGTGACCCCGCTGTCGACTGCCGTCGGGTCAAGGCCGAGAGCGTATTCGAGGAGGTTGGCGTATCCGTCGCCATCGGAGTCGGCTGTTGGTGAACTGGCGATTGGGTGGTCAGCGGCCCAGTGCGCATACGTGCCGGCTGGAATCTCGCGCCAATAGTCCACCGTAAGTGCTGCTGGCATGCCACCGACCTTGTCCGCGGACGCGACGGTTCGACGTCCAGTGCCGTGTATCAAGAACGCTATTGCGTTGCCACTCGCCCAGCCGGGACGAGCGACGACTTCGCTCACAAGCCCTGATAGGTCTGGCGTGCGCTGAAGGGGACCGCGTTCGCCAACTGTACCCCATTCTGTCGGGGCCCACGTGACGAACGCAGTGGTCAGAGAGCGAGCAATCAGGTTGTTCAAACTGGCGGTGAAGACGGAGGCGTTGTCGGCAGCCTGGGCGTGGATAGTGAGCGCAGTGGTCTCGCTTCGCGGTACGTCGGCTGTGAACTGGATGTTGGCGCCTGCAACGATCGAGCCGGACGGCATTGGGAGGTCTTCGAAGCGCACGCCAACGATTTGGTCACCGGCGCCGCCGGCGCTATCGTCGACAAGTTCGAGGTTTGTGTCGGTGAGGTCCACTTGTCCGGCGGCGGACTGCTCGGCGTCGTTGGCGCCGTCACTCACGGTTGCCGTGGTCGTGTAAAGAGGTGTCGGCGACGTGAAGCTCACCATGAGGCGAGCGGGAGTGCCGCCTGGCTTGTCGAACGTGTCAGCGGTGCGATGACCGACGCCTGCGATGAGGAACACAATGGCGTTGCCGCGGTTCCAGCCAGGGCGCGAAACAACCTCCTGCACGAGGCCGGCCAGGTTTGGGGACTGCTGTGCCGAGCCGGACTGGCCCGCCGTCCATGCGCCCGGCTGCCACGGCACGCTCAACGAAGTCAGCGCGCGCGAGCCGAGATCGTTGTCGGCTGTAGTGAAGGCGGCTGCGTCATCGGTCGCTTCGGCGGAGATGTTGAGCGTGGCAACCGAGCTCTGAGACTCGTCGGCGGTGAATTGGATTGTCGCGCTGGCGATGAACGCGCCGCGGGGAATAGAGAGGTCTGAAAAGCGCAAGCCCGCGATCTGGTCGCCCGCGCCAGAGGCGTTGTCGTTGACGAGTTCGAGGTCGGTGCTTGTGAGATTGACGGTGTGAGCGGCGGACTGTTCAGCGTCATCCGCGCTCGAGCCAATGGCGACGCTCAATGTGGGGACTGAGATCATGAGCGTTGCTGTGTTGCGCGAGCCGTGCATGTCCGTAACCCGCACGAGGAAAGTGTTCACGCCTCCGTCCGCTAAGGTCGGTCTGCCAGCAAGATCGCCGTTTCCGAGAACCGTCAGCCAGGCGGGACCGTCCATTTTGCTGAATGTGAGGGAGCCAGTACCCAGCGCCTCTCCCGTCAACGTTGCGCTGTAAGGCTGCTGGACCGCTGCGTCCGGGCCGTAGAGAGTCTTGGACCGGAACCGCGGCGGCGGCGTGCCGGCGATATCCGCGACTTGTTTGTCGGTGAGCACTGAGCTTTGAAAACGGAAATCGTTGAACCGTCCGGCGAACAGGGGGTCGGCGGCAAACTGACTTTTGCCGAGGAAGTTGAAGCGCGCGCCAAGGTTTGCCGGATTGATTGTCATCGCGGCGTTAGTGGCGACTGGCGCGCCGTTGACGAAGAGCTTGCCCGTATTTCCCTCGATAGTGACGGCAAGGTGCGTCCAGACGCCCACAGGCGGCGTGGTTGCGTTGAGTTGTTGTTCACCGGCGCCGTTGTTGATGGCGAAGCGCAGCGTGCCGGAGCCCGACCGCGGCGTGAGGAAGAGGTAATGGGCTGTGTCCTGGCCAAAGTCGAATACGCGCTGCCAGTTCCCGCCGCCGTTCCAATGAACCCAGCCAGCGAAACTCCAGTCCGAACCGTGCGCCAGTCGGGGCGAGAGCTGGAGGTAATCCGTGGTCCCGTTGAGAGCGATGGCTTGTCCGCATTTGCCGGCGGTGAACACCGGCGCGCCGACGAGCATGGCGTCCTGTCCGAACCCCGACGAATCGCGAGCGTCGCCGTCGAACGTGTAGCACGCCGAGGCGCCTATGCCCGAGTCGGGCATTTCCTGCCGGTACGAGATCGGCGAGGACTTATCGCGATACGTCACGCCCGCGGCGGTGAGCGAGCCGTCGTCCCACGCAACACGGCGCACGTCCTCGACCCAGTTGTAGAGGGAGTAGCGTTCGACGAACGGTGTGTTGTCGAGCATCTCGATCATCTTAGCCACGGTGGCTTGTTGCTGCGCGTAAGTTGGGTCCGCGCACGAAGTCCAGTTGGCGCCGTTGTTCCATTCAGTGACCCAGAGGGGACGTTTCACGATGTCATAGATGCCCTTGAGGTAGTTGTAGAATTGCGCCGTGGCGCCGTCCGGGTCGGCTGCGTTCCCGTGGCACCGGTAGTAATGCACGGCTACGAAGTCCACGCGCAGGCCGTCCGCGTCAGCCCGGTTGATAAAAGCGCTGAGCCACCACTGGCCGCCGTCCGTTGTCGCAGGCGCGCCGACGCGCAGACCCGTGCCGAGAAGGTCGGGCCAGGACCAAATCGCGTCGCCCACCGCGATATTCGCCTGGCTGGCGCTGTCCGGCTCGTTGTATCCGAGCAGGTGACTCACACCCCGATACCGCCAGTCCTGGCCGAGGTCTGGCCACCAGCGCGTCTGGCGGATAGCGACGTATTCGACGTCTAGCGGCGAGGTTTGGTCGAGGTTCCAGTTGTACCACCAATGCGCTTTCACCGGCGCATAGATGTTACCGGCGATGCCCTTCTTTGACACCCAGCGCCAAGGGAATACGCGCACGAAACCGATTGCATTGTCCAGCGCGGACGGGAGCAAGCCCACTTCCAGGTCGCCGTCCTGGGCGACGTAGCACCGGCTCGCTCCCGAGCCGTTCTCCTGCTGGGCAAACGTCGCCATGTACCCGCGTTTCAGTCTGAACGAACCGATGGCCCCAGCCATTGGACCGAGCATGGCGCGGTTGTACGCGACGTAGGAGTAGAGCCGCTTTGACGGCCCGGTGAAGAATCGTCCGTCGTACACTTCGAGCGGCGAGAAAAGCGGTCCTTGCGCAATCACGACCGTGCCTTGCGCGTACTGAGCGACGCGGACGTTGGTATCGAGCGCGGCTCTCGCGCCGTTTACGCGCACGCGATCGAGGAACGCGGAGACCACTTGCGATGGCGGGAATGACCTCATCACCAGCCATGCGTCTGGCGAGTTGAGGTTAATGACGCTCCCGCGAATTGGGTCGCCCGTCCCAGTGACGCGCAACTCGGCGCGCCCCGCCAGCGTCACTGTGGTGTTGTACAAGGCGCCGTAAGTCGCGACCTGGTCGGGCAGATCCAACGTCTGCGCTGCCGACGCGAAGAAGATCGACAACAAGAGCGCCGGACAAATCACCCACGGCGTCTGTCTGGCCGGGATTCGCGGTCCAAGTCCCATGTTCATCTTCGGTTTCCGTGAACCCTGCCATATCCTTTTCGAGTCGTCAGCCGTGCAAAACTCTTTCCTGAGAATCGATAGTAGCTTTGGCGGATTGCCAACGAGACTTTCTATGATCCACATGGGTTAAGGGTCGAAACCGCGGCTCAGAAGACGCTTCAGTTCGCCAAGGCAATGCCCAGCCAGGTCGCGCGATCCGGTATTCCTCTGGCTCCGACCGAGTGTCAGTGCGCACTTCCTGGGAGGAGCCGATGCGAAGTGCTGTTCTTGTGGGCCGCTGGTGTTACCAGGGCTCGCGTTTTGAACTAGACCTTTAACCGGCATGGCAGCCATGCTGCCGCGAGCATGAACTCAGTGACTGGAGCCGTTGTCGGTGGATTCTTGCGCGGTCTATGAAACGCCTTCGCTGCCTCGCATGTTTGCTTTTGGCCTTTGGCTCTCCGTGCTTAGGCGCCGGCAAGCCCAACATCATCGTCTTTCTCGTGGACGACATGGGTGTGATGGACACCTCCGTGCCGTTCCTTACTGACGCGACCGGGAAACCGCGGCGTTATCCACTCAACGATTTCTACCGCACGCCGAACATGGAGCGCCTTGCGCAGCTCGGCATCCGCTTCAACAACTTCTGCGCGATGAGCGTGTGTTCGCCGACGCGCATCTCAATCATGACCGGCCAGAATGCCGCGCGGCATCGCACCACCAACTGGATCAACCCCGATCAAGACAACACCGGCCCGGCAGGCCCCCCGGATTGGAACTGGCGGGGATTGAAGAAGGGGGATGTGACCCTTGCCGGCCTGCTCCGGGATTCGGGATACCGCACTATCCATATCGGCAAGGGCCATTTCGGTCCTCGCGCATTCGAGGGGGCGAATCCGGGGAACCTGGGCTTTGACATCAATGTGGGCGGCGCGTCAATCGGGGCGCCGGGAAGTTACTACGGCAGCCAGAACTACGGCCATGGTACCCGGCGCGCACAGGCGGCCGTGCCGCACTTGGAAAAGTACCATGGGACGGAGACGTTCCTTACCGAGGCGCTGACCCGCGAAGCCAATGCCCGCGTGACCGAAGCCGTCAAAGCCGACCAGCCGTTCTTCCTTTACTTCGCGCACTACGCCGTCCACACCCCACTCGACTCCGACCCGCGGTTCGCCGCGCACTACACGAATTCCGGCAAATCAAAGGAGGCGCAGGCTTTCGCCACGCTTATCGAGGGCATGGACAAGTCACTAGGCGATGTCATGGACCATCTCGACCAACTCGGGGTCGCGGAGAACACGATCGTCTTCTTCCTTGGCGACAATGGCAGCGATGCGCCTCTCGGCCACCAGCACGAGGTAGCTTGCGCCACGCCGTTGCGGGGAAAGAAAGGCGCCCACTACGAGGGCGGGATGCGCGTGCCGTTCATCGCCGCATGGGCGAAGTTGAGCGGGGCCAATTCCCACCAGAAGCGTCTTTCCATTTCCGCCAATGCCATCCAGGGTCAACAGGCTGCAGTGCAAGACTTGTTCCCGACCATTCTCGGCTTGACCGGCGCGAAGGCGCTGGGCAGCCATGTCGTGGACGGCTTCAGACTCAACACTCTTCTCACCGGCAGGCGGGACCGAACCCGCAAGGAGACCTTTCTCATGCACTACCCGCACGCGCCGCACCGCAGCGATTACTGGACAAGCTACCGCGACGGCGCGTGGAAGGTCATCTATCACTATTTCC
>JAXDCU010000193.1:0-3356 GCA_034677645.1 Verrucomicrobiia bacterium | reverse complement strand
CATGGGAAGCCTCCACGTTCCAGAGAACGCGCTTTGGGTCCATGAACCAGATGCTTAACCACGAAGGCCGCGAAGACCACCGAGGAAGAGCTAATAGGAACCTCCGTGGTCATCGTGCGCTTTGTGGTGGTTGTTTTGCCGGTTCATGGGGAGGTACTATAGCAGAGACTCGCTGATGCCCGCAAATCCCAAGTCTCCGTGGCCGCAGGTGGAGTGCCTGGGTTAATTGCGGTAGCAGGACTCAACAGCCGGGCGCGGCGCCGGCCATTCGGCTCAACAGCCACGGTCGGCCACAGGAAAGCCAGATGCGCCAGCGGTTCCCTGGTCTTTCTTCTCCTTTACGCGGAGAACGCGCATTCGTAGCATCGCGGTCCTGATGCCGACCCAGTGCAGCATCCGACGCGCGAACCTGGACGATCTGCTTGTTCTCAAGGGCATGTGGGAGACCGCTTGTTTGCCGGCATCCGAACTGGAGAAGCATCTGACGGAATTCCAACTTGCGGTCCGCCCGGACGGTGTTGTGGCGGGAGCGATGGGTTTGCGGATCAAGGGCTCCCACGGGCTCATCTATGGGGAAGCGTTCCCATCGGCAAGACAGGGTGATGAAGCGCGTCCGGCGCTCTGTGACCGGGTTCTAAAGCTGGCTAGCAACCATGGTTTGGCTTGTCTTTGGCTGCGGAGCCCGGCGGGAGATTTCTGGCGGAAGACCGGTTTCCGAACGGCGACCCAAGCTGAGCTCAAGGAGCTGCCTTCCGGTTTTGGCGAGCGCTCGGACAAGTGGTTGACGCTGGTGCTGCGAAAGGAGCCGATGCTTGCCGGTTCTTTGGGCGAGGAGTTCGCTCGCCTGCATGAAGAGGAACGAGCGCGCGCCGACAAACTCAGACGTCAGGCTCTGGTGCTCAAGTGGATTGCGGGCGCCATTGCGTTTGGTTTTTTTGCCGGCGCCTGCTGGTTACTGTTCAAAATGCTGGGGACGGCCTCGGGCCGGATAAGTCCTCTCTGAGTTACTGGTCCATCATGCCTCCGTCCATCCGGGCGCCATGCATTGTCGCTTGGCGGCGGCGGCACGCCGGATTGGTTGACTACTGCGCGCTGCGGCGGAAGAGTTGGTCAAGGAATCCGGTCGAATAGACACCGCGCCGAAAGTCCGGGTCCTGGAGAACGGCCTGCTCGAACTGAATGGTTGTCTTGACGCCGGTGATCATGTACTCGCCAAGGGCGCGGCTCATCCGATCGAGCGCCTCGCGCCTGTCGCGTCCGCGGGTGATGAGCTTGCCGATAAGCGAATCGTAGCTGGAGGGTATACTGTAGCCGCTAAAGACGTGGCTGTCGACGCGCACTCCGTGGCCCCCTGACGGATAGTGCATTTCGATCCGGCCGGGCGAAGGCCGGAAATCGTCGTATGGGTCTTCGGCGTTGATTCGGCACTCGATGGCATGGCCGCGGTGATGGACGTCGCCCTGTGAAATCTTGAGCTGCTCACCCATGGCGATGAGGATTTGCTGACGAACCATGTCGATTCCCGTGACCTCTTCCGTTATGGGGTGCTCAACTTGAATTCGCTTGTTCACCTCGAGGAAGTAGAAGTTGCCTTGCGCATCCACAATGAACTCAACCGTGCCCGCGTTGTTGTACTGCGCCAACTCCGCGATGCGGCCCGCCGCCCTGCCCATTTTCTTCCTCAGGTCCTTGAATTTGTTCTCGATTAATGGAGACGGCGTTTCCTCGATCAGTTTCTGATGGCGCCGCTGAATGGAACAATCCCGCTCGCCCAGGTGAATAAAATTCCCGCGACTGTCAGCCAGAATCTGGACCTCGATGTGATGCGGGTTCTCGAAGTATCGCTCGATATAGACTCCCGAGTTGCCAAAAGCTTTTTCAGCCTCGCTACGGGCGGTGTGGTAGCCTTTCTTGAGCGAAATGTCGTTGTGGGCGATGCGCATGCCGCGACCGCCCCCGCCTCCAACCGCTTTGATCAAGACCGGATACCCGATTTTGCGGGCGGTATTCAAGGCCTCGTCCTCGGTTTCGACCGTTCCCTCGGACCCGGGTGGCACCGGGACGCCAGCTTTCTTCGCTAACTCACGGCTGACTGCCTTGTCCCGAAGCGCGTTCATAACGCGCGAGCTAGGACCGACGAACCGTATGTTGCACTTCTCACACACATCCGCGAAGTGACCGCTTTCGGACAGGAAGCCGTAGCCCGGATGGATGGCATCCACATCGGCGACTTCAGCGGCGCTGATAAGACGGTCGACGCGCAGGTAGCTATCCGCGCTTGGGGCCGTTCCTATGCAGATGGCTTCATCGGCCAACTGCACGTGCATTGAGTTCGCGTCCGCTTCCGAGTAGACAGCGACGGTCTTTATGCCCATCTCCTTGCAGGTGCGGATGATGCGAACTGCAATCTCGCCGCGATTTGCTATCAGTATCTTCTCGAACATGGAACCAACCAGATCGACTTGTTTGCCTCAGCGACGCGTGGCACCTCGATCTCGAGGAAGGCAAATCCATCTAGCCCGCATAGGTGCATGTTCTAGAGACATCGCTTTGGCAGTCGGAAACGGGTATGAAATATGAAAATGCCGGCTAGACAGGGCGAATCTTGAACAGCGGTTGGCCGAACTCGACCGGCCTGGCGTTCTCAACCAGTGACTGCGTGATCACACCGCGCGTCTCAGCCCTGATCTCGTTCATGACTTTCATCGCCTCGATGATGCAGATCACGGTGTCTGGGTTGACCTCAGTGCCTATCTCCACGTACGCGGCGGCTTCCGGAGATGGCGCCCGATAGAACGTGCCAATCATCGGCGATTTGATTTCGAGTTCAGTGGGAAGTTCGGGTGGAAGAGGCGCTACAGACGGAAGGCTGATCTGGGCTGGCGTTTGGATGTTAGCGTTAGCAGGAGCCAAATCACCGTTCTGCGCCTGCATTGCAGCCCCGTTTGCACCCCTCTTGAGCCTGATCTTGAAACCCTCTTTCTCGAGTTCGAACTCAGAAATTGAGTTCTTCCGCATCAGGTCGATGATGGCTTTGATGTCTTTGAGGTCCAAGTCACCCTCCAGTTAAGCTGATAATGGCAACTATTAGATACCAAACCCCAGCCGTTGATTGACTGCCAGCCCAAGAACGGCCGCCATGTCCCGACCTTGCCAGCGTCAGTTCGCACAAATCGCGCGGAGGTTAAGCAGCTCGCCATCGCGGCGTCAAGAGAACATTTCGAGATGTGCGGGTTGCCCGGCCTTTCTATCCGATCACAGCGGCGGGTTTTCCGCATGTGTTAACGATAATGGCAGCCTCAAGACCAAGAATATAGCTTTTAGACCCAAAACCACATATCTGCCCCTGGCAGACC
>JAXDCU010000192.1:0-7435 GCA_034677645.1 Verrucomicrobiia bacterium | reverse complement strand
CGCGACCCAGTGGTCGCCGGAAGTGCGCTGATACTGGACGGCCGATGGAAACTGCCACCTAACCCCGTCGAGTGGACAGTGTACCCTATATTAACGAGGGCAATCGGGCTGCGTCGGGCGCCAACGGCTAGCCTCTCGATAGCATTGATGGCGTGGCCGGACGATTGTTTTGCAATTGCATCTCCGCATGAAACCGACGCCCACAGGTCGATGTACCTGTCATTGATCGGGAGGGACATCGATGCCAAGCAACTGCTGCGAGCGCGGACGCGACTGATGGTTTTGCGCGGGGATGGCGAAGCAACGGCGCTGGCGGCTTACGAACAATTCGTCACCACCACCAACTCCTCGCCACAGAGCTCACAGCAAGACGCGGCCGGAACCGAATGCTCCCGCCGACAAGATAGTGTCAAAAGTGAGGACTGACCCCTAAGCCGCGGCTCTGACCGCAAAGCGGTCACTGGGCATGGGATTGGGCTATTGGATGGCGATCGGGGGCTTGAATTACAGCTTGCGCTCGGGAAAGTGGCTGTTAAAATGCTTTTTCTTTTTGCGAGACGAACAACCGTATGCGAAGACCCAAGGGCGTCAAGACTCGTAAGGCCGTTGCGAAGCGCTTCAAGATCAGCGCCACCGGCAAAGTATTGCGTAGCCATGCCGGGACACGGCATTTGCTAGCCAGCAAGAAACCAAAGCGCCGTCGGCATCTGCGCGAGCAGGTGCTGGTTGATTCCACTGACGCTTACCGCGTCAAGCAGAACCTCCCTTTCGACCGGTGAGACGGGAACTCGGCCAACCTCGATCCGACCCAGATTTCAACTGCTCATACTGCCCATAGAATATGCGTGTAACGAATGCTCCCGCCTCCCGCAAGCGCCGCAAACGCGTCCTCCAGGCCGCCAAGGGCTTTCGGCTGCGGCGTTCCAAGCTCTACCGCTATGCCTCTGATGCCCTGGATCACGGCCGGGTTTATGCCTACCGGGACCGGAAAACGCGCAAGCGCGATTTCCGGGCTCTGTGGCAAATACGGATCAATGCCGCCGTTCGATCCGCTGGGTTGACATACAGCCGTTTCATGGAGGGGCTGAAATCCGCCAGCATCGCGCTGGACAGAAAAATGCTGGCTGACCTGGCCGCCAAGGACGCGGCGGCTTTTGCTGAGTTGGTGCGATTAGCTCAGGAAGCGTTGAAGGCTAAGGCCGCCAAGACCTAGCGCGCTCCTGGCGTCACCGCCGTCGTGGTGCTTGAATGCGCGAATTCGTCGAACAGATTGAGCCGCTGCGCGAATCGGCTTTGACCGAACTGCGCGCCGCGGCTGATCTGGGTGCTTTGGAGCGGGTTCGCACGGCGTACCTGGGGCCGAGTGGTCGGTTAACGGCGCTGATGAAGCAGTTGGGGACTCTTCCCAAGGAGGAGCGACCCGCCGCGGGAAAGCTCGTCAACACTGCCAAAGCCGATCTTGAAGCCGTGCTCACTGAACTGCGGAATGAGCTCGGGTCGAAGGCGTCATTGCCGCAAGTGCCAACCGATTTCACCTTGCCGGGTCGGCGCCGTCCGCTAGGGCGGCTACATCCGCTGACGCAAGTGACGGAAGACATTGTCGGGAGTTTTCGGAAGTTGGGTTTTGCGGTTGCGGATGGACCGGAAGTCGAGGACGACTATCACTGTTTCGAGGCTTTAAACATTCCAGCGGACCATCCGGCTCGTGACACACAGGACACTTTCTACGTGGGAACAGGCGGTGGTTTGTTGCTGAGGACCCATACCTCCCCGGTGCAAATCCGTGTGATGAAACAACAGCAGCCGCCGGTGCGGATAATTGTGCCAGGGAGAGTGTACCGGCGAGACAACGCGGATGCCACGCACAACCCGACATTTCATCAGGTCGAAGGGCTCTATGTCGACCGCGGTGTGACCGTGGGAGACCTCAAGGGCACGGTTGAATTCGTGTTCAAGGATTTGATGGGGCCGGAGACGCGGATTCGCTTTCGGCCGCATTATTTCAGCTACACGGAACCAAGCTTCGAGATCGACTTCGCCAGCGCGAGCACGCGCAAGATGGGGAAGGAATGGCTCGAAATCGCCGGGTGCGGCATGGTGCATCCGCAGGTGCTCGAGAACGTCGGATACGATTCCGATGTTTGGACCGGCTGGGCGTTCGGCTTCGGGATCGAAAGGATCGCCATGATCCGATATGGCATCACTGACATCCGGCTCTTTTACGAGAACGACCTGCGGTTTCTGAACCAATTCTGAACGCCTTGCAGACCATTGCCGACCCGTCGCTTAGCACCGATGATCCCAAGGTGCAGTCGGCTCTCGGGAAACTGATGCGGCTGGGCCGCGCGGATTGGAGGAGAATCGCCGACGCCCAACCCGCGCTCAGAGCTCGTTATTACCTACAGCACGAGAGCAGGTGGGCTGGCGTCAAAGCCGAGTTCGAACGCGTTCATGGCGCGCCATTGCTTCCGCCGCTTGACCTCGACGACGAGACGTGGACGTTCGACCGCATCAAAGCCGAGCGATGTCGCCTGCCTTTCCTCTTCGGGCCGGACATGTACGCGAAGTTCTCGCGGATTGCCACGGCTGGCGTCCGACATCTCTGCAATCCTCTCGCGGAGGGTGCGTGTGATCCAACCCGGCTCTATAGCGATGGGTTCGTCGCGATTCACGCCAAAGCTCTGGCGCGGTTCTTGAAGCGGGATATTTTTCCCGGAGTTCGGCGCCAGTTCGACAAGCCTGCCGCGGCGGTGGCCAAGTTCGTTGGCCCTGAAACGGTGCGACTCGTCGAACGGGCTTTTGGAAAAAAGTCTTTTGCTGAGGTGTACAGGCTGCTGCGGCGGCAGCCGCTGTTCATCCTCGCCGGCGAAACGCGCCCCCACACCTCGCGTTGGATTGAGCTTCAGTCCCGCATTCTCGCCAGTGAAGGCACTACGGTGATCACAACTGAGAAATACACGACGAGCACAGCGGTGAACGTCGTGTCGCTCCTGACGCAGATTCTAGGCGCCTGCGCGGGCGGGATGTGGACTTCGAGCCACAGCTCGGTCGAGACCGGCGGATTCAAGATCATGGGGCCCAATGGCGGGCAGTTGTTGCCAGAGAAGTACGAGAGGCTTGTCCTCTACTGCCAACAGTGCGTTGACTTGGCCATGGGGCGGGGCTTGATCATCAGAGGACCGCGGCACCATTCAAACATCCTCGACACCATCACGCACGAGTTGAACGGGCGTTTGCTTGCCCATGTGCTTGATCCGGGCAAGGACGCGGTGGAGGCGATGAGCCGGGGACTCGAAAGGGGGTTCCCTGTTCTCGTCAACACCGTGAATGGCGCGGGCTACCGGAATCTCCTGGCTTATTTGCGCGCCATTGGTCTCAGCGAGGCGAATCTGCGACGCATGCGATTCGTCTTAACCACCGAGGAAGGGCCCGAGACCGGCTTCGTCGTTTCGCGCGACAAGGACGGGCGCTGCTCCGTGCTGCACGACGGTTCTGACATGACGCGTGTTTCCGCGCTCCAGACCGTCCCTTACCACCGACTCGCGCGTCGTCTACCCATCGGCGCCAAGGTATGGGAGTTGGACAACGACGCGGATCGCTTCACGATGGGCGAGATCATCCCCTCGGCCCGCGCCGGGAGATACAAGCGTTTCGCTCTGGAGGTATTGAATCTCGGAGGCGGGCGCTCGATGGCGCGCTATTCGCCGAACAAGAGTTTTCTGATGCTGGACAGGATCAACTTCGAGCAGGACTTGAAAGCCGCGCTCGAAGCCGCGGATACCACCGTGGTGCATTTGCACACCGTCGTGTCGGGAGAAACATGGAAGGAGTTCGATGCGGACATGCGGCGGCGTTACGGTGACCGATTCGAGTTCGCCTACTGCCGCGTTGGTTTCAAGAATCTGAAGGAAGCGCTGGACGTAATCGAGCACTGGTTCTTCAAAACACGGCGCCGCAAACTGACTTTTGAGGACCAAACGGGCACGATTCGTACGATCCACCGCCGCCCCCGCCTACTGATACTGAGCCTCGAAGAGGAAAGCGGCGGGCGCGGGAGCGGCTACCGCCGGCCACTACGCACGCTCACGTTCCAGCAGACTCTCGCCTCGCCTGAGAAAAGCGCGATTGACTCGGCCAGCGCAACGTTCGCGTACCTCTCGAAACAGTATCTGAAATCCAAATGCGATCCCGCCGCTGAGGGATTCAGCCAACTTCGACTTCTCGCCAAAACGCATTCCGCGCACCGATTGCGTAGCCGCGTGGACGAGAGAGTCGACATCCGCCTTACCACAAACGAGGAAATCGGGTTTCTACGGGGCGGGGCCGATTACGCGAAGCGGATGGCCGAACTGGAAGCGGTGCGCGACAACCAATGCAATTTCTGGTTGTCGTTGGCGCGATGCATCCAACGCGATGGGGCTGATGGCTTGCGCAAAGCGCGACGTGTCCTGAGCTCGCTCGTGCCTGAGTGGCGCAGCCTGTGGGAACGCCTCGAACGGGCGTTGTATATGGAAGAGCCTCTGTCGGGGAAACTGACGCGGCCCGAAGGAGCCTACTTCGGATTCCGGCCAGGCGACAAGATAACCGCACTGAAGTTCCGCGCGTCAGCCACGGACATCACGTTCGGCCTGAAATACTACTTGGACTCAGATGGCCACACGCCGCCCGCCGACCTCAGGAAGCAGACATGGGAACTGTTGGGCGCAAGATTGATAAGACTAAACCTATACAACGTGCTCGCGCAACACGGCGTCCCTTGGGTTTACCGCAAGACCGATGCTGAGATCGAGCTGGTGCAGCGGCTCGCTCCATCTCAAGCGCTCTACCGTTGACCCGCGGCGAGCCGATGCCGACGCCACAACCGCATTCCAAGCAGCGCCGCCACACCAACACCAAACAGCGCTAGGGTCCCGGGCTCCGGGATCGAAGGCACTGTCGCGGCGTCCACGGGTTCAAGACCACTGGCCAGATACTGCGCCTGAGTTTCAAGGACGACCGCGCCGCTCACTGGCGTGACAAGTTGATACTGTGCCGCGACATCGGCGGCCTCCTGAATCCTCCGAGCACCGCGCAGCCGTTCAACCTCGTCCCGAGCCCAAAGACGCGCCAAGTGGAGCGAACCGCGCCCGCCGCTCGGAGCAACCGATTCATCGAATGCCGATCGGGTCCTCTCGACAGTAAACGTCTTGACACCGGCTTGCCAGGAATTGGCGAGGCGATCCAGACTTTGACTCAACGAGCCCGCCACTGGCACGGCTCTGATGTCCGTGATGTGATCGAGTTGCTCGACTATTCTGTTGGGGCCCAACTCGGTCTGTAGATCGAGCAGCGTCGGTCCCGTTGTTCTCCGCTCGTACCGCTGGCGCAGACCCTCCGCGGAAGTCAGCATGACCGGTTGCGGGCCATGAATCCAGACGATAACACCGCCTGCCCGTCCCGCCGCGAGGTCCCACGCCTCTTCCAGCGCGGCCGCATTGTCTTGGCCGCCGGCGGACCTGAGTTTGAGGACTTCTTCGGCAAGCTTGTTTAGCGAGTCAACTCCAGCCTTGAAGCCTGGACCACCCAGCGTCGAAACCGTGTCGCGCGCCACCAAGACCGCCACTTCAATCCCCGACGGAATACGACGTATGAAACCCGCGGCGTCCGGATACGTCGGCTCCATGCCGTCCGAGCCGTCGAGCACCAAAACAATGCGCGGCGGAGGTGTCGCGGCCGTCTCGGTGAGCCGCTGACGCACCAAAGCAGCCGGCTGGACGAACGTGTCCTTGGTCCACACCTCGCTGGATGTCGCGTCGCGCCGGACACGGGCATTGTGAAGTCCGAGTTCAGTGTCTCGAAGCTGGCCGCGCAGCGCATGGAGGCCCGGTTTGGGCAGTTCAGCTCGCAGTCCATTGCCCGCCGCCGTAAGCTCGCTGGGTGATTCGGCCCAGACAATGTGGCGCAGCGGTTCGCTCATGGTGAAGTTCCGCTCGGCCAGCCGCGGCCATTGGAGCATCGCTTCTCCGCTGTCGAGCAGGGTCAGAGGCGCGGTGATACCAAAGCGCACCCGCATCTCGCCGCCATCCGGCGGAACGGGGAAACACTGCATCAACACCCGATCGGGACCGCAAGTTGTCACCAACACAGGATCACGCCGTTGCCGGATCGCAACACGCTGGTACGCTTCGCGCACGCGCCCTCGCGGGCCGAACGCGGCCTCCCGTTCCTCGCCATCGACCCAGAGCGTGAGACGCGACACCACACCGCCGGGCGGAAGCTGCACTTGCGCGCGGGCTTCGGCTTGGCGCTTGGAGTCGTTTCGAAACACCAGCGTCCATTCTGTGTAGGCCGTGGCTGCGTCGGGCTCAACCACCGCGTCGATCCTTGAACTGTCGAGGTACAAGCCCTTCACCCGACCTCCCACCCTGTCACCGCCCTGGTCACTGTCCCAGGACCAGTCGTCGATTCCCGCCCAACGTCCACGCCCCGTGCGCACCGTGGGGGCCGGCACGCTATTGAACGGTTTCCCTGTTACGCGATAGTACAATTCGCGGGCCTTCTGTGGCGTGACAGCCTTGTCGCCGACGAACAACCAGCCTAGCACGTCCATGCGCTCGGCGGCTGGTGTGCGTCCGTAGCACTCTCGCAACAGAACCTCTTTGTTGCCAACGCGCCGAAGCCACTCAAGACCGCGCTGCCGCGCCGCTGGCTCTTGGGAAACGGCCGTCTCCATGCCCCAGCGCGTGAGCCACACCGGAGCGTTGACCACTGCCAGTGCCAGCCATGCCAGCAACAGACCTCGCCAAAAGCCAGGCAATGGACCACCGCCTGCCTCAGGCATGCGCTGGAGACAATGCCTCAGAAACAAAGCGGAGATAAACGCCAGCAGTGGCGCCCATGGCAGCAAACCCCACCCAAAAAAAACTATGGCGAATAGCCCGGGCAACAATAGCGGCAACAACAGAAACGCATAGTACACCGCCACGCCACACGCGAATCCGTTGGCCCAGCCCAGAAACCGACGACGGCCGACCGCACCTCGCGCCACGGCCGACCACACAAGAGCGTTGACGATTGGCACCGCGGCGACAAGCCCCACGTGCCAGAGCGAAGGGAGCGGATCGAAGAAAGCGCCAGCGCACATGCCCGTCAGCCACTCGATCGCGAGTGTGATTGCGGGGATCGCAACGCCCAGAGCCAGCAACCACACGCCAGGTCGCTTGCCGGTGTGAGGATGAACTTCCGGCTTTGCCAGGGATTCCCGCGTCGAATCCTTCTGACTTTCCGTAACCACAGGTTCAGGAGCGCCGATCCGCGCCAGCAGCCGGCGGACATCCGGCGCCGTCACGACCGTGAGATTGGCGGCTGCCGCTTCCTCTTCGATGTGGCGCCGCAAATCCTCGATTACCTCTCCGGCATCCGCGCCGGAGGCAGTGAGAGCATGCCGCACACTGCT
>JAXDCU010000191.1:0-8806 GCA_034677645.1 Verrucomicrobiia bacterium | reverse complement strand
ATCCGCGGATTATGAGACAGCAAACGTTCCGCGACGTCGAGCGGGCGCTGGTTGATGTCAGCCTCGATCAGCGCCGATCTGGAACGCAGATCGCCGAGGTTGGCGCGGAGGTAGCGCACACCCAGAGCGGAGTGTACGTATTTTGCGTTCAGCGTGGCGAGTAGTATTTCGCTCACATGCGTCCTGCGCGAGCCAAGGCCAGCCGTTTACATCGAACCCAGTGTCGGATCAGGAATCCATCCAGCGCCGCGTCAAGCCTTCGTATGCATCCACGCGTCTGTCCCGCAGAAACGGCCACTGCGTCCTTATCGAGTCCACCAAGTCGAGATCGACATCCGCCAGAAGGCTCTCCTCGTCGGCCCCGCTTGCCTGGGCGAGAAGTTCACCGAAGGGACTGGCGACGAAACTACGTCCCCAGAACTCGAGACCGTCGCCGCCGCCGGTGAGTTCCAGACCAACCCGGTTCACGGCGGCAACCGGCACGCCGTTAGCCAGAGCGTGTGCCCGCTGGATCGTCTGCCAGGCGTCGACCTGCGAAGTGCCGGAGCCGGCTTTTTCGCGAGGATGCCAGCCGATCGCCGTCGGGTAGAGCAGCACCTGGGCGCCTTGCAACACGGTGAGTCTGGCGGCTTCAGGGAACCACTGATCCCAGCAGATCAACACTCCGATCGTCGCATAGCGTGTGCGCCAGGCGCGGAAGCCAAGGTCGCCTGGAGCAAAGTAGTACTTCTCATAATAGAGCGGGTCATCCGGAATGTGCATCTTGCGGTAGAGCCCAAGCAGAGCGCCGTCGGCGTCGATGACAACAGCAGTGTTATGGTAAAGACCAGGCGCGCGGCGTTCGAATAACGACGCGATCACAACTACCTTGTGCTGCCGAGCCAACTTCCGAAAGGCATCCGTGCTTGGCCCCGGTATCGACTCGGCAAGCGCGAAGTGGGCGGGGTCTTCGCTCTGGCAAAAATAGCGGGATTTGAACAACTCCTGCGTGCAGATTACCTGAGCGCCGGCACGGGCGGCCCGTCGGGCGGCGGCCAGTGTCTGTGCCAGATTCTCAGCCGAGTCAGGCGATGCCCGACGCTGCAGTAAGCCGAGCGTGACTTTGGACGCGCGCGGTCGTCTCATGCTCATGACCTTCATTGTAGACACTGTGCCAGGGCCGTACAAGCCACATACGGTGCGTACAAAGCAAGTCATCGCCTCGAGTAGACGCGCGTGCTCCAGCCACAACTATGCGGAGGAACAAACCACTGAGTCATGAAGGCGCAGGCGGCCGCGGGGCGGGGATCACGACTGTGTTGCCGCGTCCGCCGGACAATTCAGCCGGTGTCAACTGCCCACACAACTCGCGCACGAAACGCCCGAGCGTTTCGTTAGTGGGGCCGTAACCCGCGCTGTAGATGTGGTATTCGAGGTCGTGAAGCAATTCATTGGCCGTTTGGTAGCGGTCGGCCGGCAAACGCGCGAGGGCGCGCTTGAGAATGCCGTTGAGGGGATCGTCAATGCGCGGGTCCAGTGCGCGGAAGTCCGGGATTGGCATTCCAAGGACACGCTGACGTGAAGCCTCGGCTGTTTCGGCCTTGAAAACATTGCGACCAAGGAGGAGGTGAGCCAGCACAATCCCCGCTGAGAACAAGTCTGAGCGGCGGTCGGTGACTTGGAAATCCGCCTGCTCGGGGCTCATGTAGTCGGCTTTGCCCGCCGCGACTTCCCCCTCCTGGTCCTGGAGAAGGCCGCGGGCTTTGGCGATGCCGAAGTCGGTCAGCTTAACGTCGCCTTCGAACGCCACGAGGATGTTTTTGAAACTGACGTCACGGTGGACAATGCCCAGAGGCGCTCCATTCCGATCGCACTTTGCGTGAGCATAGGCGAGACCGCGCGCGATGCGGCTAGTGATGAATACGGCCAGCTCGACGGGAAGCGTGCGCTCCTTCGCGAGGAGTTGCTGCGAAAGCTGCTCGAGGTTGACGCCGTTGATGAGCTCCATGGCGATGTAGTAGCGGCCGCCGGCCTCCCCAAGGTGATAGGTCTGAACAATGTTTGTGTGGATCAAGTCCGCCACGAGCTTCGCTTCACCGATGAAATTCTCCAGAAAGAGCTGCTGTCTGGCGCATTGCTCTCGGATGATCTTGATCGCGACTCTCTTGGCGAAGTTGCAGACACCCTCCTGCTCGGCCTCGTAAACAATACCCATCCCGCCTTCGTACAACTCGCGGACGATAGTGTAGCTGAGCTTGCCACGGATGGTGAACAGCGGCGGCATGCGACGATGTTGCGGACAAGCGCGCCCATGTCAAGGCACGCATCGGGTCGATTTTCTTCTTGCGCGGAGGCGCGGACCTGTTTACAAGGGGCCGCGAAGTCCGTTGACTTTACCTAATCCTAACAAAACGCGACTATATGCCAAAACAAATGTCAAAATCTGAAATCGCTTCTGCCATCGCGGAAAAAATCTGCGTCACAAAAAAGCAAGGTGTCCAGGTACTCGATTTCCTGGCTGAGTTGGCTTACAAGAATGCCAAGAACACATTCACGTTCCCGGGCGTTGGCAAGCTAGTTCTCGTGAATCGCAAAGCGCGAAAGGGGCGAAATCCGAAGACCGGCGAGACTATCCAGATTCCCGCCAAGAAGGTCGTGAAGTTCCGAGTCGCCAAGGCCGCAAAAGACGCCATTCTCGGCAAGAAGTAGCGGCCATCGCTCTGTTTTTCAGGGCACTCTGACCCAGCGTCAGCGTGCCCTTTTTGTTTGACCGACGTCTACAGACCAAAGCTCGAATCCGGGCAAGTGAATTGGCGCTACTGACGTGAAAATCGCCGTTGTCGGCTGCGGCGCCGTCGGCAGTTACTACGGCGCTAAACTGTGCCGCGCCGGTCATGGAGTCCATTTCCTGCTGCGCTCGGACTACGATGCCGTCCGCCAGCATGGCACGCAAATCCTAAGTCCCCAGGGCGATTTTCGGGCATTCCCCGCCCCGGCCCGGTTTGCGGAGCAGATCGGAGTATGCGACCTTGCACTGGTCGCGCTCAAAACGACCGCCAACGACCAGTTCAAAACGCTGCTTCCGCCATTGGTCGGCGCTGACACGCGCGTTCTGACACTTCAGAACGGGATCGGGAACGAGGAGCTGCTGGCTCCGTTGGCCGGCCCCGGTCACGTGCTGGGCGGGCTTTGTTTCGTCTGCCTCAATCGCATTGCCCCCGGCACCGTGCGCCACATGGCCCACGGTGATGTCGTTCTCGGCCAACACCTGTCGCCTCCCGACGCCGCCACGCGCGACCTCGCGACGCAACTTGGAAAGGCTGGCATCGAGATCACCCTCGCGGAGAATCTCGCAAGGGCGCGATGGGAGAAGCTGGTTTGGAACATTCCATTCAACGGTCTGGGAGTCGCGGGAAGCCTCGGCTACGACGCTCTGAGCGGGGGCACATTGCCGGCAGTGGGTCGCAGGCCCCCTACCCTGCCGACAGACAGACTCCTTGCCGACCTCAGATGGGAGTGCTTGTTGCGAGAGCTAATGGGAGAAGTTATCGCCGCCGCGAACGCGCTCGGATTTCAAGTGGCGGCATCGCTAGCCGATCGAATGATCGACCGGACGCGGTGCATGGGCGCGTACAAAGCTTCCACATTGTTGGATTTCGAGCGCGGCCTGCCTATTGAACTTGAGCACCTCTTCCTCGAGCCGCTCCGGCGCGCACGACACGCCGGCTTGACCATGCCACGGCTGTCAGTGTTGTGCGAAGTATTGACACACCTCGACCGCCTCGATCGCGCTGAATCAATCGACAGGTGAAGATCGGACCGACCCGGCGCCTCATGCGCGCGGCCCGCCGATCAATTCTTGGCTTGCCCAATTGGCTTTGATTCTGGTAACCATCGCGCCTGCCGTGCAATCGACCTGTTGGGCAGCGCCCAGCCGGTGCGGCGGCAACGTGAACCCGGCCCGTGGCCCGCCGGGAGTGGACCGGCACATTCGGGTGTGCCTCGGTAGCTCAATTGGCAGAGCAGTTGACTCTTAATCAATTGGTTCTAGGTTCGAGTCCTAGCCGGGGCACCACATTCAAGCCTGCCGTCCGCATGAGAACAGAGTCAGGGCGCGGGAATGCGAGATTGAGGATTCAATGAGCGGTATGCAAGCAAGTATGTTGCGTCGGTCGCTGCGCGCGGTACTGGCCGGCCTTTTGGTTTCAACCGCGGACGTGAGCGTTCGCGCCGAGAGCGAGATCGTGTACGACAACATCGGCACATCGCTCGGCGGCTTCACTGCATTAGATTATCTTGGGAAACCAACCGAGTTTGGGGATGAGATCGCTCTGGCTGGAACCGCCCGCATTATCACGCAGTTTGTCTTCAAGTACTTCGGCGACTTCACCTTGACCGGCGACGAGACGGCGCGAGTCCGTTTCTACGCAAATGACGGAGCCGGTATATACCCCAAGCCAAAAACAGTGCTCTACGACAGCGGCGCGTTCCTTGTCACACCAGGGGAAGCCACCGTCACCATCACCGTGCCGAAGGTGGAGGTGCCTGACTCGTTCACATGGACGGTCTCTTTCGGTGGCGTAACCCAGACCGATCACGACAAGATCGAATTGATAGTCTGCGATCCACCCACGATAGGCGCTCCACTCACCGGGGGAAGAATCGGGAGTTACTGGGATTATTGGAAATACAACGCAAATACCTGGTCGCTTTTCACGATCAAAAGCAACGTGCACGCAAATTTCGCCGCGCGCGTGGTGGCGGAGACTGAAGATATCGAAGTCAACGTGAGTCAAGGCCAAGCAACAAACCAGATAGTGCTGAGTTGGACCGGCAGACCTTCAGCCCAGTACTCCGTCGAGACCTCGTGCGACCTGCGAGAATGGACTTATCTGGACGAGGTCTCCGCCGACGAATCTGGTGTGGTCGAGTTCCAAGTGACCACATCCCAAGACAAACCCCTGCAGTTCTTCCGCGTCAGGAGACAGACAGTAGCTTCTCCGCAAAGCCGGCGGCGGCCCAGTCAAAAGCCACGAAATCGCGCGGCCTTAGTGGGTATGCTCGTCGCTCCCGCCTCGCCTGCGCCCAAAATCTCTAGCCGCGAACGTCACCGTATTTGCGTTCATGAGCACTTAGGGTCGAATCCAACAGCATGATCCACCCCTTGCTCGTGCCGCTGCCGCTCCAATTGATCGCGTCTCCGAAATAGACTCGGCCCGCGGCACTGGATTGCGTTGCTCAATCGAGCAGCCGCGGGGTAAATCCCGAGTGCCAACAGTTCAGCCCGAGATGGTTAGCGGGGTCGAATCCGGGAATCCCTCACGGGCGGCTCAGAGGACTTTCCGTGCGTCTGTTGCCGCCGGAACAACCCATGCAGGGCATCCTGAACGCCTGGATGCCGCGAACGAAATCATCCGGAACCCCAAAGTCAAACCGCTGTGCGTCGGTCATTTCCAGTGCGAGATACCCCTCGCTCTGGCGCTGGAGCTCCTGGGCCCGCGTCAGTTGGAACTCATTATTGTCGCGTATGTTGTTCCGGATCATTTGCTCAAGATGCTCGTAGATCGAAGGCGCCAGTAGATGCATCCCAAACCAGCCCAGAAACTCGTCTTCGTTTAATCCATCCACACGCAGTTGCTTTCGAGCGGTGTTCACATCTGGTTTTTCAACGATCAGATGAACGTCGATCACGCGTGGATTCTCGGCGCGCCGCTTCCCGGCTATCGTGCCGAATCCTTTCAGGTCCGCCGGACCTATCCGGTTTACCGCCGAGACCGATCGACCCGACGCGACTGAAACCATGCTGGCCAACTCCACGTAAGGCGAAATCCGCTTTCCTCTGAACAGATGATCGCCCAGGCAGAGCAGAACCGCTTCTCCACTCGCGAATCGTTTCGTCTGGTAGACCGCGTGGCCGTATCCTTCCTGCTCCTTCTGTACGACAAAACAGACCCGTTCACCGAGCCCCCGCATCGTTTCAGCCTCCTGCCGCAACGCAGGATATTGGTCTATCCTGAGGAGGTAATCCATACTGGGCCCAGCCAGATAGGCCCGAATCGCGTCATCGACCCCAGGCTGCACGATTATGCAAATCTCCTCGATTCCCGCCGCGACAAGCTCGATTAGGTGATAGTGGATCAGCGCCCGCGCAATGCCGTCGGGACCGACGACTGGGAACAGCTCTTTCTTGATCGCGTGCGACGCCGGGAAGTGACGTGTTCCAAGACCAGCCGCCGGCAAGATTGCTTTGCCAACTCGCGTCGCACTCATATCTGGCCGCCTGACCACCCTTTGTGCCCGAAACAGTATCTCCTGCTGCCAAATTCGATCGCACCGGGTGAGGTGCCTTCGAATACATCTGGCAATACCCCAATGCGTCGCGAGTATTCCACGGCGATTTCTGGAACGGACTCCTTCAGCGCTTCGAGTCTGCCGAACACAGCAACGGTACCCCCCGTGCCACCACCGGTAATCTTCGCGCCATAGAGACCTTTCTTCGGGCCGCGCCGGCGCACCGCGTCCACCAGGAAATCGACCCCGTCCACGGAAAGATGACAGTTGTCGCGATAGCTTTCATGGGCGCCAAACATCGCTTCACCGGCAGTGACAAGCGCCGCTTCGCCGCCTTTGTCCGATGCGGCTCTGAGAGCATTGATGAACGTGAGCACGCGTTCGTTCTCCTCGACTGGGTGCACGGCTGGCCCGCGCACGCGGTAGGTGGCATCGGGTTGGATTCTCGTGACTGGATCGTCGTGGGTCTTGTACCGAGCGGAGAATTCCGAGCCCAGGACCGTTTCAGGGAGCTGCCCCAGATACTGGGCCCGCAATTCTTCAACCGAGATTTCGGTGAGATAGTCAACCGGCAACAAGCCTTTTCTCGCGCGCACTGCATTGATGATGCGCTTGCCCATGAAAGCGCCTATTCGAACGTCGGTGTAAGGATTGGCTGCAACGGAGTGGCGCATCATGGAGTTGATGCCCACGAAGCCAGTCCCAGACGGAATCTCAACCTCGCCGACAACTTTGCCCGGTCGACAGAGAATATGCAGTAATCGCTGGTACTTGCCGCTGGCGATCGCGATCTGGTCCATGATGCCACACGGCGCGCCGACCACGTGGTTCTCCGCCATCTGACCAAGACGCGCAATCCGCGAGGAATCAAGGTTCAGCTTGAGATAAGAGTTCAGACAACAAAGCGTGCCAATCTCCACCGCGGCGGAACTGCCAACGCCAATGTTCATCGGCACCGCGCTTAACAGCAGCATGCTGAATCCATACGGCAAGCTCACGGCCTCTTCCTTGAGCAGGGTGAAAATGCTCCCCCCTATGTACGCAACCCATGAGACTAGAGGATTAGAATGATAGAGGTCCCTGATCTCAGCATACGCGCTCAGCCCATCGCACGACTCAAAATAGTCAAGCGGGACGCGCGTCTCGAGCGGAAGCGCACGCTTGCCCACCTGCATCGTCCGTATCCGCAGCGTCCTGTCAGTACGCGGCTGGAGCGCCATGAGCATGCCTCGCCCAAGCACGGCCTCGCACACGTTCGAGCCCGAGTAGTCCGCGATGCCGCCCATCACATCGAGCCGAGCCGGGACCCGGCCGACGGTAATCTCGCCCGTGTTGAAGAAACCCGCTAGGCCAGTTAGGTCACTTGTGGGTTTCTGAAGGAGCCGTTCGAATTCGACGACTTCGAGAGGTAATTCTCCAATAGACATCCAATTTCCGTGGTTGTAGGTTTCTCCGCCATTCTGGCTTTCGCGACCGCGGGTTCTTCTCACGACATGATTGCCCTGGCAATCTCGTGAGCTCTTGCGTCACCAAATAGCCTCCGGACCAGAGCCAGACCGAAATCCACCGCGGTCCCAGCTCCGCGCGATGTGATGATGAGCCCGTCCTCAACCACACGCTCATTCACAAGTGCGTTGGGCAGCTCATCCAACACGGAGAAATGGGCCGTGAACCGCTTTTCCGTCAGCAGCCCGGCGTCCGCCAGAATTGTCGGTGCTGCACAAATCGCGGCTACTAGCCGGCCAGATTCAGCGTAGGTCCGAGCCAATCGCGCGGCCCGGCCATCCGCCCGCAAGCTCTTCACCCCCGGCCCGCCCGGGACAATCAGCAGGTCGAAAGTCCCTTCGGCCACCTCGGTCAAGGATGCATCGGCTTGCAGAGCGATATCTGACCGGCCTTTGAGCTGACGATCGCCCGGTACAGACGCAACAATCACTTCCGCCCCAGCTCGCCTCAGCAAGTCTATCGGGGCAACGGTCTCGATCTCTTCAAAACCATGCCCCAGCAGACAAAGAACGCGTTTGGACATAATCAATGATCGCAGACAGCCGTCGTCACCTCCCACCCGCTACTTGTGAAACCGGAAGTTCACCACGTCATAGTCGCACATGACATAACCCTTGGTTTCCACCCGCTGTTTGCCAGCGCGCTTGGCTTCGGTTTCCCCACCAGCACCCATGAAATCGCCGAAGCCGATTACTTCGGCTCGGATGAATCCCTTCTGGATGTCCGTGTGGATAGCCCTGGCGGCATCCCAAGCCGTGGCGCCAGCCCGAATCGCCCAAGCCCGATTCTCTTTCCCGCCAACAGTCAGGAACGAAATCCCCCCGCTCTCTCGAAACGCGCGCAGAAACAGCGCTTCAGGATCGGCAAGCTCCGCGGCCGTCGCCACGATGACCGGTCTGTCGGTAAAGAAGTTGTGAATCAAAAGGGCCCCTGCCTCCCCTGCGTTCAGGCCGGACTGAAAAACAGTCCTGTCAGCCTCCAGGTGGCCCTTGAGCTTGAGCAACGCATCTCGCTCGCCGTCCACTGGACC
>JAXDCU010000190.1:0-6670 GCA_034677645.1 Verrucomicrobiia bacterium | reverse complement strand
CGCATGAAGACCATGAACCGGGCACGCTTAACGCTCAACGTCTAACGCTCAACATTCAACTCGAACCTGAGTTGAAAGTTGAAGGTTGAGCGTTGAGTGTTCAAAGTTCGGTTCATGGGGAGCCTCCTTGTTCCTGTGAACACGCTTTGGCGCCATGAACCGCGAAGGCCGCGAAGACCACCGCGGAAGAGCTAATAGGAACCTCCGTGGTCATCGTGCGCTTTGTGGTGGTTGTTTTGCCGGTTCATGGAAAGGGCTCGCAACCTTGCCGCCCACACGTTTTTTCGTGTCGCAGGCGGACAGTTGATTTATGTTCCTGTCACATGACGAACTGGTGTTTGCGTTTGCGGATGTTGGCGGTACTAGCGTGCATTAGCCCGACAGCCGCCGTGTCCGCGGAAAGGGCCACCGCCGATACTCACGCTGGATTCGCGGCGGAATATGCGGGCGACCGGGGGATCAACCAGGACAAGCGCGTGCTGTTTGCCGAGGATTTCGAGAATGGAACCCTGGAAGATATTGCGAGCCGATGGGCTGAGACGAGCAACAAGGATGGGAAAGTCCTGGCACTGGTTGAAGGCGGGCCGCCCGGAAGCCCAGGGCGACATGCGCTGCGGATAACGGCCGACCTGTCTCAGAACACCGGAGGACACTTGTATCGCAACTGGTCGCGCGAAGTCGACAAGGCATACGCGCGGTTCTATGTGACGTTTGCCAAGCCGCTTTCCCATGTTCATCATTTTGTGACCCTGGGAGGCTACAATCCGGTGACACGCTGGCCCCAGGGCGGAGCAGGAGAGAAGCCGCGAGGAGACGATCGCGTGACGGTGGGGATTGAGCCCACGGGCGACCACGGGCGGTTTCCTCCGCCTGGCATATGGAACTTCTATGCCTACTGGCATGAGATGAAGAAGTCCGCTGACGGCCGTTACTGGGGGAACTCTCTAAAGCCGGCCATTCGGTCAGTTGTGCCAGGCGATCGCTGGCAGTGCGTGGAGGTAATGCTAAAGCTGAACTCAAAGCCTGCCGAGACCGACGGCGAGCTTGCGCTCTGGCTCGATGGCGAGCCGATCGTCCACTTCGCGCGCGGTGTGCGACGCGGCCAATGGACTGGGATGGGATTCCAACTTGATGAGAAAGGAGAACCGTTCGAGGGGTTCCGCTGGCGTTCGAGTCTCGATCTGAAGCTGAACTTCTTCTGGTTGCTGCACTACGTCACGATCAACGCCGCGCGGCAGAATCGAATTGAGTCGCCTGAACCGTTCAACCAGGTTCTTTTCGATCACATTGTGGTTGCGACCGAGTACATTGGCCCGATGCGCCGGTAGTCATGGGTCCGCCGAACGCGGTCGGTCGGTAGGGCTGGACATGCCTTGGCGAAGTTACCGCGCAAACGCGGAACTCTGACAGGCCGCCGCTCTATCCATAAACCGACAAAACAATCACCACGAAGCGCACGATGACCACGGAGGTTCCTATTAGCTCCCCATGAACCTTGCTTTACCGCGTAAACGCGGGACTCTGGCGGGCGGCCGCTCTGCATGGTCCGCGGCATTGTCCGGCTCGCGACCGGTCAGAGTTCCGCCTTCAGGCGGCTTCGTTGTGGACCAGACCGCACGGTTCATGGGCTCAATGCGTTCTGAGAGAGAAACTCCGCTTCCCATAAACCTCGGCCATTCCCGGTAGTGCGCCGGGACTCCGTGAGTCGCTCGTTCGCCTGCCTCGCGGCGGTCAAACAAACTTGCCTGGATTGAGAATCCCTCGTGGATCGAGCGCGCGCTTGATCCGCTGGTGAAGAGCTTCCACTTCGGGCGAGACCGCCAGCGGCCACCACGGTTTCTTGGCCAGGCCGATGCCGTGTTCGCCCGTGATCGCCCCGCCCCAGGCCAACACCTGGTTGAACAAGTCGTTGAGCGTCGCTCGGCCGCGCTCGCCCGCCCCAGGCTGGGCGCGGTCCACCATGACGTTGACGTGTATGTTCCCATCGCCGGCGTGGCCGAAGCACGCCAATGGAAGTCCGTGTTTGTGTTGCATGCGCTCGGCAAAGGCGAAAAGGTCTTCGATACGGCTTCGTGGCACAACAATGTCCTCGTTCAGTTTGGTCAGGCCAGTGTCGCGAAGCGCGTATGAGAACTCGCGGCGCAACTGCCAGATGCGCTCGCACTCGGCCGCCCCAAAGGCTCGTTCGATGAACCGCGGATGCCCGGTGTCGACCACACGAGCCAAGTCGCGAAGTTCAAGCCGCACGGAGCGCTCGTGGCCGTCGATCTCGACAATGAGGTGCGCGTTGCACCCGGCGAGCCGCGCGCTGCCTGTGCGGCGCTGGGCTGCGGCCAACGTGAAGGCGTCAGCCACCTCGAGCGCGCAGGGGAGAAAACCGGCTCGAAACACTGAACCGATTGCCCGCGTGGCGTCGTGGGCAGAGGAGAAGCCGGCGGCAATGCAGGCGCGGAATGGCGGGAGAGGCAACAGCTTGAGCGTGGCTTGGGTGATGATCCCCAGGAGACCTTCGGACCCGACGAACAGGCGGCCCAGGTCGAATCCTGTTTTGTTCTTGTGCGTGCGGCCGCCCAAAGACACAACGCTCCCGTCGGCCAAAACGGCCTCGATTCCCAGAACATAGTCTCTGGTCACGCCGTACTTGAGGCATCGCGGTCCTCCAGCGTTGGTGGCGATGTTCCCGCCGATCGTTGAGTCGCTTCTGCTCGCCGGGTCCGGCGGGTAGAACAGACCACGCCTCTCCGCGGCCTGCTGGAGTCTCGCCGTGATCACACCAGCCTCGACGACGGCAACAAAATCAACGCCGTCGATTTCAACTATCCGTCTTAGCCGTGAGAGGGAAAGCACCAGACCGCCGCGTATCGGCACACAGCCGCCGACGTAGCCATGACCGCCCCCGCGTGCCGTCACGGGGATGCGGTGTTTGTGGGCGAACCTGAGAATTGAGGCCACCGACTTTGTCGAGCGCGGCAAGGCGACGGCGTCAGGCACCGCGCTTGCGGACCATTTGTCGCCCGCATGCGCGATTCGGGTTGCCTCGTCGAGTCTCAACTCGCCAGGCGCGAGGTGCCGTGCCAGGTCGGCGAACCGGGGCGGGTTTTCCCGGTTCATGTACTGGAAGATGGAGTTTGCAGAATCAGGTCGCGGGCATCGGCGGCGTATTCTTCCGGCACTTGGACGGTTATGCCGCCACAGCCCAGGGTGTAACAATCAACGGACAAGCCCGAGGTCTCATGGAGGACCGTGACTGGAATGTCCGCCGCTTCAAGCCGGGAGCGGATGAGCTGGGCCTCAGCCGAGCTGAATGTGTTGAATACCGTGACCAGTTCCATGGAGCAACACTACAGGCCGGGCGTGTTGGTGCAAGCGGCCATTGCATCTGCGGCGCAAGGTTTTGACACCGAGAGGATTACAAAGCCGCGGAATCCCCGCCGGCTGCGAGTATTCCGCAAGGTCGCACTGCAATGTGGCAGTACGGAAATATGGATTCGGCCATCCGCCACCGGGAACCGGCATGCTGTCTGCTCGAAACGGCCTTGTAGCGGCGTTGTCGAATCCTTGTAGCGCGTCACGGGGCGGCGTTGGAGGCACGTGGGTCGACGGTCCGAAATCCGGCGTGGGAATGCGGTGGAGATTGACGAAGCGCGCTGATGTTGACAATGTTGGAGTTCGCGCCGCGACAGGACGGCGGCGCGTCGTGTTGACCTAGCTGAGGCCGGAAACGAGCAAATTGTGGCAGCCAAAGACGATTATCTTTTAGACAGCCTGATCGAGATGGGCTACGTGACTAACGAGCAAGTGGAGCCCATCCGCGCTGAAGCTGATTCAACTGGCGAAGGCGTTGTTGACACGCTTGTGGTCAAGGGTTTGCTGACCCCTGACGTGGTGGCGCAAGCCAAGGCCACCCACTTCGGCACGGAATTCATCCACCTCAGTGAGATGCGCCTGCCTGATGACGTCATCGCCGCCCTTCCGCGCCATGTGGCCAAACGCTACAACGTGGTTCCAATCCGAAAGGAGGAAAGTGGCATCGTTGTCGCCATGGCCGACCCCTCCGACTTGGACGCGCTCGACGGTTTGCAGCACTCGCTCAACACCTCAGTGATTCCAGCGGTCGCCAGCCCAGAAGAGATCGAGGCGGCGATTTCACGGTACTACGGGGTCAAAGATGACTCGGTGAGCAAAATGATCCAGGACATCACCGAGGGCGAGGTTGACGTGGGCCAAGTGACAGGGCTGGTGACGGATGACGGTTCGACGGTGGATGCGGACGCGCCCATCATAAAACTGGTCAATACCATGATAGTGGAAGCGTTCAAGATGCGCGCTTCCGACATCCACCTCGAGCCGCTGGCCAAACGGTTCCGCGTCCGCTACCGCATTGACGGGATGTTGCATGAAATGAAGAGCCCTCACAGAAGGCTCCAGGCGCCGGTTCTGAGCCGCCTGAAAATCATGTCCAACATGTCAATCGCCGAACGCCGCATCCCGCAGGACGGCCGAATTCAGGCACAGGTCGGTGGAAAGACAATCGACCTGCGCGTCTCCTGCATCCCAACGACCCACGGCGAAAGCATCGTCATGCGCCTTCTCGATAAGGAAGGCTTGAAGCTGGGCCTGGGCGAGCTCGGCTTCTTCACCGATGACCAACAGACGTTTGAACGCTTGATCGGTTTGCCCGATGGCATCCTCCTGATCACCGGCCCCACGGGATCGGGCAAGACCACCACGCTATACGCGGTGTTGAACTTCATCAACCGCCCAGACCGCAAGATCATAACCGTCGAGGACCCGGTTGAATACGTTCTGTCTGGCATCAACCAGGTGCATGTCAATGAGGCCGTTGGCCTGACTTTTGCCGCTGCCCTGCGATCGATGCTGCGCCAAGCCCCTAACGTCATCATGCTCGGAGAAATCCGGGACATGGAAACCGCGACAATCGCCATCAATGCATCGCTGACCGGTCACTTGGTATTCTCCACGCTCCATACCAACGACGCGCCCAGCGCCGTCACGCGCTTGATAGACATCGGCGTCAAACCGTTCCTGGTCGCTTCCTCGTCCCGGTGTCTCATGGCTCAACGTTTGGTGCGCAGGGTCTGCAAACGTTGCGGCCAACAGTACGCGCCGACCGACCACGAACTGCGCTCTCTGAACATAGACGCCACCAAAGCATCAGCCGCGACTTTCAAGAAAGGCAAAGGCTGTCCGGACTGCAACAAGACCGGATTCCGTGGGCGCCTCGGCATCTTCGAGGTGTTCGTTATCGACGACGAGGTCCGCAAACTGATCTACGACAAGGTATCCGCCAGCGTGCTGCGGGCCAGGGCCCGCGAGATGGGGATGCGCACGCTGCGCGAAGATGGCACGCGCAAGGTGCTTGCGGGTATAACCACACCAGAGGAAGTCATGCGGGCTACCGCCATGGACATCGACTGATGAGAACACGGCTCCTGACGAAAGTCTTGCGCATCGCATCGTTGGGCTGTTGTGGTCGTCCGTCCCGCGCTCGGTCCGGACGCAGCCAGTTCATGCACTCATAACGACGCTGGATCGCACATAGCTCATTTCTTATGTCGTACTCGATGTCAGATTTGTTGCAGTTAGTGGTTCAGGAAGGAGCATCCGACCTGCACCTGCGCGTCGGTGTCCCTCCTGTTATCCGTCTCCACGGCATCCTTCACAAGGTGGAAGGCCCGCCCCTGCGAGCGGAGGACACCGAGGAGCTGATGCGCACAATCACCTCCGAGGAGAATATCCAACACACCCGCGAACGCGGGGGCGCCGACTTCGGATTCGCGTTCGGCGAAGCTGCCCGCTTCCGCGTCAGCATCTTCAAGGAGAGAGGCAACTTCGGTGTGGTGGCCCGGCAGATTCCCACCAAGATGCTCACACTGGAGGAGATCGGCCTGCCACCCTCGAGCCGCGAGTTGCTTTACAAGCCCCGCGGATTGGTGCTTGTCACGGGACCAACCGGTTCTGGCAAGACCACAACCCTCGCATCGATGATTAACATCATCAACCAGGAACGCGAAGAAGCGCACATCATCACGATCGAAGACCCCATCGAGTACTACCACAAACACAAGAAAGCCATAGTCACCCAGCGCGAAGTCAACGTCGACGTGCCGAATTTCGCGGAGGCCCTGCGACGCGCCCTCCGTCAGGACCCCGACGTGATTCTGGTGGGCGAGCTCCGCGACCTGGAAACCATGGATGCGGCTATCACCGCCGCTGAGACAGGTCACTTGGTCTTCGGCACTCTGCACACCACGGGTGCGGCCAAGACAATCGACCGTCTTGTCAACGCGTTCCCGGTCACTCAACAGGAGCAAATCCGCATCCAGCTCTCGACCGTGCTCCAGGCCGTCATTTCTCAGTTGCTCCTCCCGCGCTGCGACAAGCCCGGCCGAGTCGCGATTTTTGAGATCATGATCAACACCCCGTCAATTGCCGCCTTGATCCGGGATAACAAAACCTTCCGCATCCAGTCCGATATTCAGACAGGCGCCAAGTATGGAATGCTTACTCTCGACAGTTTCCTTCTGGATAAGTACCAGGCTGGCATGATCTCCCAGGAGGAGGTTGTTACCAAGGCCCAGGACCCGACCACAATTCTGCTCAAATTGCAGGAACTCGAAGCGGGCAAGGCGCTGGCTGAAGCCGAAGC
>JAXDCU010000189.1:0-3301 GCA_034677645.1 Verrucomicrobiia bacterium | reverse complement strand
TGGCGCGCTCAGAACGATGGCCGCGTGCGCTGCGCGGCATGCGCGCACAGATGTCGTATCGCACCGGGTCAGCGGGGCATATGCAAGGTGCGTTACAATCAGGACGGGCGAATGCGCGTCCCGTTTGGTTACGTGGCTGGCATGGCCTCTGATCCGGTCGAGAAGAAGCCCTTCTTTCACGTGTGTCCCGGCAGCGAAGCTCTGACGTTTGGGATGCTGGGCTGCAATTTCCACTGCGGCTATTGTCAGAACTGGATCACCAGTCAGGCGCTGAGGGACGGAACATCGCGCGCAGGCATACAGTTGACTAGCCCTGAGCAGTTGGTCGAGGCCGCCCTGCGCCACGGCGCGCGCTTGATGGTCTCGAGCTACAACGAACCTATCATCACGGTCGAATGGGCCGCGGCGGTGTTCGAACGGGCTGTTGACGCGGGGCTTCTTTGCGCCATGGTCTCGAACGGATACGCGACACCCGAGTCGCTCGATTTTCTCGCTCCGTGGCTCGGCGCCCTGAAGCTCGATCTCAAGTGTTACGACGATCGACGCTACCGCTCGCTCGGTGGCAAGCTGGGTCCCGTAACGGATACAATCCGAGGGGCCAATGCGCGCCGCCTCTGGGTGGAAGTCGTGACCCTGCTCGTGCCGGGTTTCAACGACGACGAGCAGGAACTGCGGGACCTAACGGGTTTCTTGGCTTCGGTCAGCGCCGACATTCCGTGGCACGTAACGGCTTTTCATCCTGACTATCGAATGACGGGTCCGCGCCCCACGCGAGCGTCTGACTTGTTACGTGCCGCCGAGATTGGAACGGCGGCTGGTTTGCGCTTTGTGTACGCCGGCAATCTGGCGGGAAGGACCGTCGCATGGGAGAACACGCGCTGTCCTGGTTGTGGCGAAACAGTCATTGAAAGGACCGGCTTCTCAGTGCAGTGCAATCGCCTCACGTCTGAGGCCGCCTGCCCCCGCTGCGGGCGTAGCATACCCGGCAGGTGGAAGCGGTTGAGTCCGCCAAGTCGAGCGGACGCGATTGGGCCGAGACGTTGCCCGGGCGGGGAGCCGCGGTCAGGTCTTTAGCATTGAGCCATTGGAATCAAGATGGAGAAAATCAATTCGCCAGCAGGTCATCGCGTGCGTCTGGCGGCGCACGCAGGGCGGTTTTATCCAGCCGACCCCGATCAACTGCGCACCGAGGTGCTGACTTTACTTGCGTCCGCGCGGAGTAACGGCGGACCATCTCCTAAAGCCATTATCGCGCCCCACGCCGGTTACATGTATTCAGGGCCGATCGCGGCGTCGGCGTACGCGCAACTGGAACGTGCGCGTGATGTAGTGCGGCGTGTTGTGCTGGTTGGTCCCTCTCACTTTGCCAGTTTCGACGGGCTTGCTGTGAGCAACGCTGACGCTTTTGCCACACCTTTGGGCTCGGTCCAACTCGATCGTGAAGGGCTCGCTCTGGCGTGCGCTCTGCCTCGGGTTTGCGTGGATGAATCGGCTCATCGACCTGAGCACAGCCTCGAGGTTCATTTGCCATTTCTGCAGAGCGTGCTGTCTGGTTTTCGGCTGGTGCCGGTGCTGGTTGGTCATGCGAGCGAGAAGGAAGTCGGCCAAGTAATCGATGCTCTCTGGGGCGGTCCGGAGACGCGCGTGGTGATAAGCTCCGATCTGAGCCACTACCATGACCACGCGAGGGCTTGCGCGCTGGACAGCCGCACGGCTTGCGCGATCGAGACACTGCGGAGCGATTTGCTCAGCGAACAAAGCGCATGCGGTTGGGAGGTAATTGCCGGAATGCTCTATGTCGCCAGACGGCGGGGTCTTGGCTGCCGCATCATCGACTTACGCAACTCGGGCGACACCGCGGGCCATCATGACCGCGTTGTTGGATATGGCGCGTTTGTGTTCGATGAGCCGTCCGCGCCGCGGGGGCAGACGGCATTGGAAGGGAGCCAGCGCTGATCGTCTACTCTGGTCCACGCCAGCGTTCCAGCCGTTCGCGAAGCTGACCGAGATTGCTCGCCGACCTATCGAGACCGGGCGCGAAGTCGCGTTCCAGTGTCGCCATATCCGGGATTTCTCCCCAGGCGGTCAGGGTGAACATTTCCATCGCGTGGGCCGAGTCAACACCCAGTTCGCGGTTCTTGCGATCGAATCGTTGTCGCAGGGTTTGACGCCACTGGTCAACAGACCTCGGTATATCCATTCGGTGCCGGCCTACCCACGGCAGCCACTCAGTGATCTGTGATCGGTGGCACCATGTCATCCGCGTGATCGTGTCAAAGGCGGGCTCGACGTCCACCGCCAGATCGCGCGTGTTACCGCCGCACATGTACCCATCGTACACAGCGATTATCACTGGTACACGGCATGGTTTGGACGAAGTCTCATCAGCGGGATACTCGGGTGTAAAAGCGTGGGGAACGTTGATCATGTAAGCGACTTCACGGATCGCCTGGGCCACGGCCAAATGGTCCACATGCACTCCCGCCAGCGGGTCGACTGGAATAGGGGGGCAGAACAAATAGTCAGGCTCGAAATCGCGGATGGCCTTCCACAAAGCCGCCAGGAACTCAGGGGTGACGCGCAGACACGCTTCGCGTGGCACTCGGCCGCAAGGCAATCGGAGCAACTCGAACTGGTAACCGCCGATCGCCGCGGAGTTGGACTGCTCCTGAAATCGGACGCGTCCTGTTTCTTCGCGGGTCCGAAAATGATGGCCCGCTTCGCCGTCGGTGCAAATGACAACCTTGGACTGGAACGAATCGCCTAGGCGCCGCCTCCAGAGTTCCAGAGTGCCGGCCGCGGTGAACTCGTAATCGTCGTAATGGGCATGAATATAAAGGACCTTCATCTGTGTTGCTCATCGTGCCAGTCGATAGAAGACAGGCCCTGGACCGTCGGAGAGTCGAAATGGGGACCTGGCGCTTGGCACGTCCCGCCATTCCCCCGTGACCGACGTGGCTTTCTGCAATCGGGGGGCGCCGCTCCAGTTGGCTATCGCCAGACCGTTCCGCAGTTCGATTTGGATGCGCATCTGGCCGGACGGAATCGGAAGAAAACGAGCTAATGCCTGCCGCGGTTGTAGGCCGATGCGCGTGAAACCGCCCCCGATCACCACGCCGCCCTGCATCTCCGCCGCGATGACATTGATTGCAGCGTCCGTTTCATTGTCGAACACCGGTTTCGCCGGGTTACCAGCCACGCCGCCGTCATGGCTGAGTTGGACAAAACTTGTCCGATGCAGGCCAGTGGGTGTTTCAAGGCCCCACCCCAGTAACACCTGCCCATTTAGATGCGCGTGAGT
>JAXDCU010000188.1:0-13876 GCA_034677645.1 Verrucomicrobiia bacterium | reverse complement strand
CAAGACTGTCCGCAACCGCTGTCAAGACACGCCGGTTCCTTTACGAAAGGCGGATTCTTCGCGACTCCACCCTGGGCGTTCAGGTCATCGCCGTGGGCAATCTCACGGTTGGCGGCACCGGCAAGACACCAGTGGTGGAGAAACTCGCCCGCGAACTCAAGGACGAGGGACGCAACGTTGCGATTCTCTCCCGCGGTTATCGTTCGAAACCCGCCCCGCTTATGCGTCGCTTGGCCAAACGCGCCTTGCCAAGCAAAGACCAGACGCCTCCTCGCGTCGTGTCGGACGGCAAATCGCTCTTGCTCGATTCAGAGACTGCCGGCGACGAACCGTACATGCTTGCGTCGAACCTGCGTGACGTGGTGGTCCTGGTCGACAAGGACCGAGTCAAAAGCGGCCTGTTCGCAATAGAGAAGTTCGGGTGCGACACTCTGTTGCTGGACGATGGCTTTCAGTACTGGAAGCTTGCCGGCCGCAGACACGACGTCTTGCTTATCGATTGCCAGCAGCCGTTTGGCAATCAGCATCTGCTGCCCCGCGGCACCCTGCGCGAACCACCATCGCACCTGAGCCGAGCCACCACGATCTTCATCACCAAGAGCAACGGCAAGACCGACGCCTTGCGCACCTCGATCGCGCGCTTCAATCCGCAGGCCCGCATAATCGAATGTGTTCATAACCCGCTTTACCTCGAGGACGTATTCACGGGCGAGCAATCCAGCCTAAAAATACTCCGCAATCGCAAGGTGGCGTCTCTAAGCGGCATCGCCCAGCCTGAAAGTTTCGAGCAAAGCCTCATCGATCTGGGGGGCGAACTGGTGTACAATAAACGGTTCGCTGATCACCACCGCTTCACTCAACAGGAAATCCTCAATGTCATCAACCGCAGCAAGAAACGCCAGGCCAGCATGGTGATCACAACGCAGAAAGACGCGGTCCGATTCCCAAAGCTGGACCGACGCGACCTCCCGATCTTTTTCGTCCGCGTCGAAATCAAAATCGTGCGCGGCGCCAAGGACTTCCAGGACTGCGTCCGGCAAATCTGCTTCAGACAAAGCCAGCGCGAACATTCATGACCGACCGCCCACGACATGGGCAAAGTTCCCGGCCAATGCTGATTGATCCCATGAAATACACATACGATGAACTGGCGAGCATGATAGACCATTCCCTGCTGCACCCCGCCCTCACGGACCATGAGATCGACGAGGGCTGCCGGCTCGCCGCGCGGTACAGGGTCGCGTCAGTCTGCGTAAAACCTTATGCCGTCGAGCGGGCCGCCCAGTTGCTCCGTGGTTCCGGTGTTAGAGTCGGGACCGTGATTGGCTTCCCGCACGGTAACAGTTGCACGGAGGTAAAACGATTGGAGACGGAAAATGCCTGTCGTGACGGCGCACATGAAATTGACATGGTGATCAACATCGGCAAGGCGCTCTCTGACGACTGGGAATACGTCGAACGCGAAATACGATCGGTCTGCGATCAAGCGCACGGACATGGCGCCATTGTCAAAGTGATATTCGAGAATGATTACCTTCCTGACGATGAGACCAAAATCCAGCTCTGCCGCGTGTGTGAACGAGTCGGCGCCGACTTTGTCAAAACCTCGACTGGGTATGGATTCATCAAGGGACCCGACGGCAAATACAACTACCGCGGCGCAACGGATCACGACCTCCGCTTAATGCGAGCGCACTGCTCTCTCAAAGTGCGAGTAAAAGCCGCCGGCGGTGTGCGTGACCTGGACACCCTCATTCGCGTTCGCGATCTCGGCGCCGCGCGCTGCGGAGCGACCGCCACGGTTCAAATCCTGGACGAATACAACCGACGCGCCGCGACAGAAGGCCAGAGCTTTCACTCGACCACAAGCGCGCAGTCAGGCACCTCTGGCGCCCGGCTCAAACACCCGCGCATGTAGTCGACAATCTGATCGTTCAATGCCTGACAACGGCGCCCCCATCTGCGCGACCTGGCTAGCCGCTTCACGCAAGAACGCAGGCCAGTGAAGCGTATCATCCGCGGCGAACGCTCCAAATGCGCGGCCAGCTCATGGCGAAGCAATGGGAAAAACGCCAACTCGAAACCCTCGCCGGATTCTTGGGCAAGAGCTTGCAGGTCGGACTCCGCAACAACTGCCGGGACATCCTCTGCTGCTTCAGCATCGACGTCCAAACCGAAGCCCTTCAGAACCCGCACAAGCGCCTGAGCAAACTCACCTACAGAGACACTCCGCCGGCCCTTTTCGACTCTGAAGTAATAAAGTACAGCAGCCGCCGCGTTCTTGACTAGGTCCGCTGTCACACCCACAGTGCCTTCGCCGATCAGTTCGATCGAGACCTCGCTGCCGTCGCAGGGTATCTCCATCGAAGCGGACTTAAAAACCAGGCAGCCGGCAGGTCGTGGTGTCACGTCTGACCTCGAGTCTTTTGACGGCTTGCACGAAGTCCGTCGCTTCCTCAAATCTGCGATACACGCTGGCAAACCTCACATATGCGACTGCGTCCAAGCCCCGCAACTCGTCCATCACGCGCTCGCCGATAGCTAAACACGGCACTTCCACATCGTACTGCTCATGAATTGTCGCCGTTATCCGTTCGACCACCTCGTCAATCGTCTCGGGGCTGACCGGGCGCTTCTGACACGCCTTCAGAATCCCAGCGCGCAGTTTCTCTTTGGTGAAGGGCTCGCGTCGTCCATCACGCTTCACGACCAGAAGTCCCCGTTCCTCAACCGCTTCATAGGTCGTGTAACGGTGTTCGCACTTAAGACACTCGCGACGGCGTCTGATCGTGGTCCCCTCGCGGGAAGCACGAGAGTCGATCACCTTATCCGCTAGTCCATGGCATTTAGGACATCGCATGCTGTCGTCCAGCAACCACTTCTAAATGTGGTTAGCCGCTGATATAACTCAACCTATTGTGGTGTCAAGAATCAATTCGTGCGCCCTCGTGGAGCGCTCCAGAAATCCCGCGGAACTCTTCCACAGCGCGGCGCGGGGTAGAGGCCTCAACAAAACCTCGGCGATCCGTTCGACGCGACCGTTCGGTCGCGGCTGGCCTGGGCGGCCTGACTGATGTTCCCCCATTCTGACTGAGTTTTCTGTTCATCAAACGCAATCGCTCCCGACTCGCTGGCAAAACCTATGAGTCCGCTCTCCTGGTCCAGGGGAAGCGGGTTCCCGCCAAGCGTCCGACCGGACGGCCTCGTGCCGACAGTCGGCTGCCCAAAACCGTGGTGATCCATGAGACCTTGGCGAATCTCTCGCGTCTGCCCGCCGAGCTCATCGAAATCATCGAGGCGTTCTGCAAAGACCCGCAGGCGCATCTGGCGGTGAGCAGCGGGGACACTGGAAGCGCAGGGGGGGAGAGTGCCCGTTCCGAGCCCATCGAGATGGGGCCCTGTTACGGAGTGGTAGGGGGTCTGCACGCTTTGGCACGGGAATTGGGGATTGTCTCGGCGGGCCGATAAGTGGCAGCGGGTGCGCAAGTGGATCGAGAAGCGTAACGAAGAAGTGAAACAGAAGAAGCGGTGTGATGCGCAGAGTTCGTTGCGGCGGGCGCAGGCTCTGCTGGCCACGTATCGGCTCACGGGGGGGGTGAGCGTGGGCCTGGAAGGTCGAGCGGTGGTGTGGCGGGAGGATGAGGCGGCCCGAGCGGCGGAGGCGCAACTGGACGGCTGCTACGTGGTGGAGAGCGATCTGCCGGTGGAGGTGGCCACGACACAGCAGGTGCATGATCACTATGTGAGTTTGACGGCGGTGGAACGGGGTTTTCGAACGTTGAAGACGGGACTCTTGGAGGTACGGCCGGTGTTTCTGCGTAAAGCGAGTCGGACGCGGAGGCATGCGCTGGTGAGCCTGTTTGCGTTGAAGCTGGCGCGGGAGCTGGACCGGCGGGTGGCGCCCTTGGGGCTGACGGTGGAGGAGGCGCTGGATCGGCTCAAGGGAGTGCGGTTGGTGCGATTGGGCGAGCCGGGATTGGGGTTGTGGCGTTTGCCCGAGCATTATCTGGCGGCCCAGAGGGAAGTGTTGGAGACGTTGCCGAAGCTGCCCTCGCAGGGGTTGTCTCTAGGAAAAACCGAACATCCGGCGCTTGAGGAATCAGCGTAAAGGTCGAAAGAACAGATGAGCTACGCTGCAACTGATGTCGCCAGGTGACTACAGGCCAATGGGGGAAGACCAGCCTGACTGCCGCGACCGCCGTCCAGGCAGGTCCAACCCTGCCTCACTATCGCTTCTGCTCAGGCACCGAGAACCAGCCACCCGCTCACGCGTCAAAGAAACAAATCCCTATCACTTCTATTCGCGATGAGATACAAAGGCGCCGATGGCAGCATTCGAGCCTGAATCAACTAGGTCTCTCGATGAGGATTCCATTATGGCTGAGCACAACCACCGTCCGTCATTCCATGCCCATTGCTGTCCGCACTGCGACCATGCAAGCGAGGGCGAGGGCATCTCGCGTCGCAGCTTCCTGGGAGGCATGAGCGGCGTCGCCCTGGGCAGCGTGGCCTTAGCCTGGGCCTCCTGGCGCGAAGTGGCCGGTGCCGACAACCAGTTGCCAGTCGTGCCAGTGCGTCGCCCGTTGCGCGTCAAGCCAGTCTTGACCTACGCGACACCCCAGCGCGCGCCGCGGACCAGTTGGCGACCGTGGGGCGGCATCCAGACGGAAGAAGATGCGAGAGCGGAGCGGGCTCGCATCCAGGAGGAACTGGACAAGCTGCGGGCGGACGCCGACTTCCCGGTGGAATTCCTGCCGGTGACGGCGATCCGTGATCCTAAAGAGCTGGAGGGCGCTGGCGATCTTGCGAGTGCCGACACCGTGCTGCTGTACGCGGCGGGAGGGCCGTCTCAAGTGTTCCAGCAGTTCCGCGATCAGGGCAAGGACGTCATCTACTTCGTGCGACACAAGTCCGGCCCCGTCTCGCTGTGGTACGAAATCGTCAGCCCCATTCATTTGCGCGGGCACACGGACGAACGCGTCACCAAGAACTTCGACGAGCAGGACGTGGTGGTGGACAAGCTGGACGAAGTGCTTTGGCGGCTGCGCGCCTTGTGCGGACTCAAGAATACAATGGGCAGCCGCATTGTCGCCATCGGCGGCGCTAGCGGCTGGGCGCACCCCAGGGCGCCGGAACTGGCCAAAGAGCGTTTCAAACTCGACATCCGGGTCGTGACATACCCGGAGTTGGGGGAGATGATAAAAGCGGCGCGTGCCGACCGGGCCGCCGCGGCACTGGCGCAACAGCGCGCCGAGGCCTACTTGAAACTGCCGGGTACGACTTTGGCGACCGAACTCAAGTTCGTGGAGAACGCCATGCTGCTGGACCAGGTTTTCCGCGTCATAATGCAGCGGGCAGACTGCCGCGCGATTACCATCAACGAGTGCATGGGAACCATCATGCCGATGGCCGAGACCACCGCCTGTCTGACGCTCAGCACGCTAAACGACGACGGCTATATGGCCTTTTGCGAGTCCGATTTCGTCGTCGTCCCCTCGGGCATCCTGTTGAGCAATATCTCCGGTCGGCCCGTGTTCCTGAACGATCCGACTTATCCCCATGACGGTTTGATCACCCTGGCGCACTGCACCGGTCCCCGGAAAATGAATGGCCAGACCATCGAGCCAGCTCGCATTCTGACGCACTTCGAGTCGGACTATGGCGCCGCGCCAAAGGTCGAGATGCGCAAGGGCCAGATCACCACAAACATCCTGCCCGGTTTCAAGGCTGAGCGGTGGGTCGGCCTCTTGGGCGAGATTGTCGACGCTCCCTTTCTGGACATCTGCCGCGATCAGATCGACATTCGTTTCAAGTGCGACAGCCTGCGGCTGGCTCAACGCATGCCCGGATTCCACTGGATGACCGCCTACGGCGATCACTCTAAAGAACTCGGCTACGCCCTCAAGCGCGTCGGCATCGAGTGGGAGTTCCTGGGTTAGGGGTCAGTCCTCACTATTGACACAACGGATGGCCCTTCTCAGCTTGCGCTGATGCCACGCAAGCCGCGGACGGTCTGCGGACTAAGTGCATGTGAATCCGCTGCGGGTGGAGGTGAAGTTGGCCGCCAAGACGCAAGCGGAGACGACGATGACGATGAAGTGGTTCGCGGCGCGGCTCCAAATGGCCAACGGAGCAAGCCTTTCCAATCCGCTGCCGGCGGAGCGACGGATAGAGCACTAGTCAATGTGTGGGACTGACCCCTTCACTTCATTCACCTCCACCGAATCCGCTGCGGGCGGCGGAGCAGTGTGCGCCCAAGGCAGTGTCAAAAGTGAGGACTGACCCCTCAGCCTTCCGGCTTGTCAGCGGATTGCGGGGCTTCCAGGATGGGGCATGCGAAAACAGGTCCATGCCTTCCGTCGTGTCGCGTTGGATGCAGCTTGCTTGTCGCTGGCGGGTTTTACCTTTGCAGCCGATCAACCGCCCGCGTTCGTCCCGCGGCGCATACGCCAGCACACGGACTCTGCCACGGCCACCGTATTGGTGAAGGCCGGTCAGAAATCCGAACACCGTGTTCCCCGCCAGATCACCGGCAAGTTTGCCGAGCACCTTGGGTGGAATATCTACAACGGCATGGACGCCCAGATTCTGCGAAACCCGACGTTCGCGCATTATCCTTTCTGGACGAGCCAGATGACGCCCGACGGTGTCACCAAGTTCCACGTCGATGACGCCCAGATCGATCAGGAACTTCGGCGTCTGGCGAGACGCTTCGGCTGGCCCGATAGAGAGATCGATAGCATGTGCCGAGCGCGCAAGGATGGCCTGGCGTGTTTGTGGACACGGGCTGGGCGGGGTGAGGATGTCGAGGTGAGTCCGGATACTTCCCCCGGCGGCAACCGCGCTCAGCGAATTCAGATCAAAAGGGCAGGCGGCGGGATTGCGCAGTGGACTTGGTTGCCGCTGCACCGTGTTCGCTCCTATGAAATCGAACTCTACGTGCGTTCCCCTGACCTGAATTCGCTGCGGGTGTCTCTCGGTCCAGACGATGCTAGCGCCAGCGATGTCGCGGAGGTGGTCATGTCCGGCCTGTCGTCGGAGTGGAAACTGTTGCGAGGCAGTCTTGAAGTGAGAACTAACGCGACCGCTGACGCACAGTTTCGATTGGCGGTCCGCTCGGAGAAGCCCGGCCAACTTGTGATGGGCCACGTTTTTTTGCGGCCGTCCGATCATGTGGGAGGCGCCGATCCGGACGTTGTCCGTTTACTTAAAGAGTCGCGACTGCCGATTCTGCGGTGGCCAGGCGGGAATTTCGTCAGTGGCTATCACTGGAAGGATGGCGTTGGTCCGGTGGAACGGAGGCCAAGATTGCCTAACTACGCTTGGGGCGGCGTGGAGCCAAACACGTTTGGCACTGACGAGTTCATTCGGTTTTGCGGGGTTGTTGGATGCGAGCCGATGATATGCGTGAATGCCGGCAGCGGGACGCCTGAGGAGGCGGCGCAATGGGTCGAATACTGCAACGGCGGCCCTGACACGCCGATGGGCCGATTGCGTGCCGCGCACGGGCATGCCGAACCGTACGGGGTGAAACATTGGGAAGTCGGCAATGAACTCTGGGGTCGCTGGCAGTACCATTGGACCTCGGCGATCGGGTATGTGGACCGGTTCAAACAGTTCGCACGCGCCATGCGGGCGGTTGATTCAGGCATTCGGTTGCACGCCTGCGGCGCGCCAGTTTTCTGGGGCAAAGCATGGAATGACACACTCATATCTGGCGCGGCAGGCTTGTTCGATACTATCACGGATCATCCATTGATTGGCGGAGACGTAGACCTGTCGGCCGACCCGCTTGACATTTACAGCGATTTCATGGCCGTTCCGGAGGTGCTCGAACAGAAATGGGGCCACTTGTGCGACAACATGCGTCGGGCTGGCATCAGTGATCCGCAGTTGGCTGTCACGGAGTTGCAACTCTTTGCCCATCTCGGAGGCCGCTCCGACACAAGCCAACCCGCGCGACTCACCAGGGAGAATCTGCCTGACCAGGACTCAATCACCGAAGCGATCTACGACACACTCGTCTATCACGCGGCTTTGCGGCTCGCGCCTTTCGTTGAAATGGTCACACACTCCGCAACCGTCAACCACGGCGGCGGGCTTCGCAAGGAACGGGAACGCGTGTACGCGAATCCGTGCCATTACGCCCAGTCGCTTTTCGCTGAGTTAGCCGGGGCCACGCCGGTTCCAGTCGAAATCCAGTCGGCGCGGCAAAAGGCGCCGCGCGTGTTGCCTGAGCTGCGAAGTGCCGTGAGTGAAGTTGAATTCAGTCTGGTTGACGCATTCGGCGCTATTGCCGCCGATGGCGGTCTGCTGCTGTCGGTGGTTCATCGAGGGACAGCCGATCCACTGCGGCTGACCATTCAATTGGAGGATTTTGATGTGGCGGGCCAGGCCGAGATCGTCCGCCTGACTGGTGCAACGCCATGGGCCGGCAACAGCATTCAACATCCCGACGCGGTTGTTCCCGCCAAGTCATCAGAGCCGATCAATGGTCGGGCGCTCGCTCTGGATGTCAGACCGTACACGCTGTTGCGGGTTCGCGTGTCAGGTGCGCGCTAAGATTCCTGAGTGAATGTTTGACTTTTGGCTTTACTGGCAATTGGCGTCGGATTGAAATCTGAACATGGCGATCGATTCAGTTCCTAACTTCCAGCCGAGGGTGCCAAATCCAGACAACGCCGCGGAGAGCGTCACCGCACTGAGTCGGCGTGCTTTTTTTCACCGGACCGCGCTTTTGGCGGGTGGGTGTGCCTGTTGTCTCGAAGCGAGTTGTTTGGCGGCTGTGCCAAGGCAGGCGCCGACCGTCACGCGTCTGATCAGTCCAGGCTGTCGCAGAAGCAAGGTGCGCGTTGCGCGGTTGTATCTTGGGAAACCCAAGGCGCATTGGCCTACACCCAAGCTCGACCTGAACGCCGAGCGGGCCCGCTACGACTCCGCATTCAAGACCATGGCAAAAGACTTCGCCGACGTCGAGTTCACGGTCGACGAACTGATCACGGGAAAGGAACAAGCGACCGGTCTCATGGACCGCCTCCTGAATGTGGACGGGGTTTTGCTGATCCACCTCTCGATGGGCGTGAGGGAGTTGGTCGAGGAACTCCTGGGAGCCCAGCGGCCCACGGTGTTGTTTGCGGCTCCTTATTCGGGACACGAATGGTCGCAGTTCGGAGCGATCAGGCAAAAGGAGATTGGACGCCATCTGGAGTGTTTTCTGACGAGCGATTTGGGGCAGCTCGCCATTGCGCTCAGGCCCATCCGCGCTATTCATCACATGCGCGAGGCAAAAGTCCTCAACGTCACGGCGCGCGGACCCGAGACTGGGCGGCTGAAGTCGATCGCGGACAAGTTTGGGACTGAGATTGTCACGGTCGATCTTCAGCGCGTGCTCGATGCTTACAATTCAGTCGACCCAAGAGCGGCGCAGTCTGAGACTCGCCGCTGGATTTCCGGCGCGCGGAAAGTGGTTGAACCGTCCCGCGACGAGATTGCCGATTCATGCCGTCTGGCGCTCGCCTTCGAGAAGATGCTGGCCGATGAGCAGGCCACGGTTTTGACAGTGGACTGCTACGGGACGATGTATCGCAAACTGCCTGCTTTTCCGTGTGTGGGTTTCGTCAGGTTGAACGACATGGGTCTGGCGGGCATCTGTGAGTCGGACCTGGCTAGTGCTCTAACATTCATGATGCTGCAGGGGCTTTCTGGCAAGCCGGGCTTCATTAGCGACCCGACGATGGATGAATCGACCGGCAGCATCATTCTGGCCCACTGTCTTGGCTCCACCAAGATGGACGGGCCCGAGGGCAAAGCGGCTCCCTATCGCCTTCGCACCATCATGGAGCGTCAGGAGGGCGTGGTGCCGCAGGTGTTCATGCGCGTGGGGCAGAAAGTCACGCAGGCTATTCTGGCCGGCACTGACCGGGTCATGTACTTCACGGGGAAGATCATTGACACGCCGGACACCGACCGCGGCTGTCGGACGAAGATCACCGTCAAGGTTGATGGTAGTCCGCGGAAACTCTGGCAGAACTGGGCCCACGGACTACACCGGGTGACCTGTTATGCCGACGTGACCGAAGACCTTGCGCGTTTCTGCCGATTCAAAGACCTGGAGCTCGTCAACGAAGCGTGACGATTCCATGCTCGACGGGCAGGGTTAGTATGGCAGCGGGAATCGCGACGTGAGTTCGCGCACGCGAACGCGGATTGCATTTGCCGCGTCAAGGTTTTTCACGTCCAGGAGCACCTCGCTGATCATGTCGGCGATCGCGGCCATTTCTTGTTCTTTCATGCCGCGCGTGGTGACAGCCGGCGTGCCGATCCGGATGCCGCTGGCGAGGAATGGAGATCGAGTTTCGAATGGGATAGTATTCTTGTTAACCGTGATGCCGGCCGCATCGAGGGCGGCTTGGCATTCTTTCCCAGTCAAACCACGCGCCCCAACGTCCACGAGCATGAGATGATTGTCCGTTCCGCCGCTGACTAGACGATAGCCGTTCCGGGACATTCCATCCGCGAGTGCAAGGGCGTTGCGTAGAACCAGCTCCTGGTATGTCTTGAAGGCGGGTTGGGCCGCCTCGTGCAAGCAGACGGCTTTGGCGGCAATTACGTGCATCAAGGGTCCTCCTTGGATGCCGGGGAATGTCTGCGAATCTATTTCTTTTGCGTACTTCTGAGGGCAAAGAATCAGCCCCCCGCGGGGTCCTCGCAGCGTTTTGTGCGTGGTAGTAGTGACGAAGTCCGCGTGCGGAACCGGGCTTGGGTGGAGGCCGGCAGCCACGAGCCCCGCTATGTGCGCGATGTCCGCCAACAAGTAAGCCTCGACCTCGCGCGCGATCCGCCCCAGGCGCTCGAAATCGATCGTGCGCGGATATGCGCTTGCGCCCACGGTGATCATTCGAGGCCGATGCTCGCGGGCTAGTTTGGCTAGTTGCTCATAGTCGATCCGTTCGTCCTCGCGTCCGACACCGTAATGCGTGACCTCAAAGAATCGGCCAGAGAAGTTGACCTTGTTTCCATGGGTCAGATGCCCGCCATGGCTAAGGTTCATAGTGAGGATTCGATCGCCCGGTTTGAGAAACGCGAAGTAAACGGCCATGTTGGCTTGACTGCCGGAGTGAGGTTGGACGTTCGCGTGTTCGGCCCCAAAAAGCTGCTTCGCGCGGTCAATCGCCAACTGCTCGGCAACATCGACGTTCTCGCAGCCCCCATACCAGCGTTTGCGCGGATAACCCTCCGCGTATTTGTTTGTCAGCACCGAGCCCTGGGCTTCCATCACGGCCGGGCTGGTGAAGTTCTCGCTGGCGATCAACTCGATGTTCTGCTGTTGACGGCGGACTTCGGAGCGGATGGCGTCGAACACTTCCGGGTCCACAACCGCCAGGCTCCGCCCAACGGCGGGACGCGGTTCGAGTTTGGCGACTCGACGTTCATGGCGCCCGCCCTCGAAGTCGGTGGCGAGGAAGACTTCGACGATCTGGCGCGCCTCCTCGAGCGAGACGAATCTCGCGCCCAAACAAAGAACATTCGCGTCGTTATGCTTTCGGACCAGGGTGGCCATCCGCGTGTCCCGCGCCACGGCCGCACGGATGCCGCTTACCTTGTTTGCCGCCATGCTCATGCCAACGCCAGAAGCGCACACCAGCAAACCAACGTCGGCCTGCCCGCTGGCAACCCGCCGCGCGACAGCTTGCGCGTAGTCAGGATAGTCGGTCGATTCCGTCGAGCTCGTCCCCGAGTCCTCGATAGTCCACCCCAGGTTTGCCAGGTGGGACTTCAGAGCTTCTTTGAGTTCGTATCCGGCATGGTCGGCGCCTATCGCCAGTGTCTTGTTCTTCATGGTCTTGCTGTTTCCAAGTGGGCTGTGCGCAGCGCTTTCGAGAAAGTCGATTAGCGCGTGGATAGCCACCTCAAGTTTATCCCGACATTCCCGGTAAACCGCAATCCCTTGGCCGATCGGGTCTGGGATATCCTTCTGATGGTCATCGAGTGTGTGATCGAGGTCGAGCAGGCGAAGCGTCTTTTCGGCGGCACGCGGATAGAGAAGGGCCAGCGTGTCCACGTGCCCTTGGGTCATCCCAACAATGCAATCCGCCTGATCGACATCGGCGGGCTTCAGGGCGCGACTGCGCTGGCCGGAGATGTCGATGCCCCGCTCCGTCATGGCGCGCAGAGCGAAGGCGCTTGGCGGTTGGCCGTCCACGGCGTTGGTGCCGGCCGAGAGCACTCTGTATTGGCCGCGGTTGCGCGTGAGGTCGCGAAAAATCCCCTCCGCCATTGGGCTCCGACAGACATTTCCAGTGCAGACAAACAGAATCGTCTTCATCCCGGCACGGTGGGTGAATGTCGTGGAACCGCAATGCATGCTCCCACGGCGAACGCGCCGTCGCGCTCTGGGGCATGCGACATTTCAACTTGGTTCATTTGGAACCGTGTCGTGTGGCCGACCGGTCCCCGTGCACAAGCGCCAGACCCTTGAGCAAGTCAAGCGCGCGCGCCAAGGCTGGATCGGTTACTGGTTTATCCGCGGGTGCGTGGGAACCAAGAATCCCGGGCGCGATGTCCCCGTCGGCCAAAGGTATCCCTTCACGCCGCAGCCGAACCAGTTCGGCCTCATTGAGTCTTATTGCGCGGTTCGTGCCACCGCCGGCTTTGCCAGCCTCGGCACGAGAATCTCCCGCGACCGCCGTGGACCGATAGGGATCGGCGAGATGGAGCTTTTCTTCATCGGCGCTGACCGCGACTGTTATATCCGGCGCAAGTCCGCTCAATGGCATTCGTTGGCCTGAGGCTAACTCGATTTGGGAAACGGCCAGAAGAAGCCGCTGCCCATTGCTCAGCGTGAACTCCTGGAACAGGCTTGCCCGTCCCGCGGTCGACCCGCCGATTAGGAGCCCAATCCCAGCCTCGCGCAGAATGCCAGCCAAGACCTCAGCCGCGCCGGTCGTTTCACGATTCACGAGCACCGCCACCGGCCTGGTGAATGCATTTGTCTTGCTGGTTGATCGTACCGTTTCGGTCCCCAATCGGAGAAGAAGGCGCTCGTCATCCAGGAAAACGTCGGCCAGTCTGCCGGCCTCGGTGAAGTCGTTTCCGCCCGCGAACCTGAGATCGACGATCAGTCCTTCGATGCGGTTTGACAGGCGTTGTCGATCAAGAGCCGTCACGAACGACTGCGATACGGCGGCATCGATCGCGCCAATCCGAATATATGCGAATCGATCTTCAAACGTGTTGGTCGCGCGGATGCGATCGACGCGGGCCTCGGTTGGCTCGGCGGCGGCGGGCACATTGGTCGTCAGCAAAACTCGCCCTTTCAGCCGGCTCAACACCCCCTCCAGAGCCGATTGATCCAACTCTGCTGCTGTCACATCAGTCAGGTTTGACCTGATCAGGCCTACAACCTCGCGCAGACCGGAAAGCTGACTTATGGAGTCCTGCGCCGCGCACGCGAACCGAAGCACACCACAAAGCGCACAGGCCAAAAGAATGCAAAGTCGCATTGCTGAAAAGATGAATGCGGAATCAGCGACAGGCAGGCAAATGAACCCAAGGCCTGACCCTCGCGATTGAACCGCGAATCGCATCAGGCCAACTTAGTCCGGCCTGGCACGGCCATCGGTTTGACCGGCAGCTTCATGTCCCATGTAAGAGGGTCTGGGACAAGTCGCTCTTGCGATCGAAGCGCGCGTTCCCAGGTGATTTCCTGGCCGGTGTAGGCCGCGTCGCGTCCCATAATCGCCATCAATGTGCTGTGCGCCATCCAGATACCATCGTTTATCGGTTTGCCGGCGCGGATCGAACTGAAAAGCTCGTCGTGTTCCACTTGGTACATGTCGCTATTGGGCCCGTTGTACCGCCCAGTCTGTTTTCCCCT
>JAXDCU010000187.1:0-9934 GCA_034677645.1 Verrucomicrobiia bacterium | reverse complement strand
CCACCCACATAGCGCGTCGAGGTTGATCGCGCGCCGATCATTGATGAACCGCCATCCGACTGTATGCGGTTCCTCGCCGTGACAGCACGTGGCCAGGCCTTTTGGATGTCGCGGAGTTGATCCGGTCTGACCTACTTGATTCAAATGTGACAAGAACCCCAATACTGCTTGCCCCTCGCCGCCCAATTCCACCAGTGATTTGCTGCTACCCAATGACGCGCGAGACAAGTTAAGGAACTCCCTGATCAGCGATTCCGCCTCGCTTGCGTGCGCCTGCCCGTCAGCCTGCTTCTTGGTCCAACCAGCGCCGGCAACGAACAACAGGTCGGCATCTGGTTTGATCGTGCGCGCTCCCGTCCGCGGCTCGCAGAAGCCGGTCACCTTGGTCCGCAAGGCCGATTCTGGCAACGTGACATCCAAGGACTCGGTTGCCGTCGGTCTCACAGCGCCGGTCCAGACCGGCTGGCTGCCGGGGTCGACGAGGATGAACCAGGGCCGATGCGCTCGCGTGAAGACGCCTTCCATACGTTGCCGATAATACCACCGCTGCACCCGCGGACATCCATCGGCGACACACACCGCTGTCACGTGCGTGTCGGCTCTGCCACCCAACTGCTGAGCGACCCCCGGCAGACACCGCGCCATCCGCGAAGTGCACGGGGCGAAGACTAACGTCGCCTGCGCTTCTTTGCACAGCGACTGCGCCGCGGCGGCGTCCGTGGCATAGCGCGCCTGCGCAAAACCCTGTCCGCTCACGCACAAGTATCTGGTCGCGCCTGAGTCGGCCAGTTGATTGGCACCTCCCTGGACTGCCTCTCCGAACAAGCCGCACACAATCCTCGCGCCCAATTGTTCTCCGACCCGCATTGCCACTCCGACAGCCTCCAGGGCGGGTTTTCCGAGCGAACCGTCCGCTTCAGTCGCGGCTAATATCAAGATGGTTTCCATGGTCATACCCTGATCCAGTCAACGATTTCTTGCGCCACCGCGTCGGATGTGAGGTCCTTGACTACTCGACATTGGCGAAGTTGCTTTGGGAGGGTTACGGAGACGAAAGTCACACCATCAGCTCCGACTTTCGTCGCCTTCGCCCTTTGGAGCGCCGGCACGATGGCGCGCATGTTCAGCATGCCGACTTGCGGATTGTTCTTCGGCTCGGGCAATGTGCCCGTCGCCCAACCAAGCACCGCCGGCGGCCCCAAGCACTCGGAAACCTGATGTCGCCCACCTTCGATCCGCTCGAGTATCTCGAGCCTGCCGTCGGCGCGCACACGGAGCTCATCCACGCCGAGGAACACATCATGAATACCTAGCCGCTCAGCGATACATTGCAGCGTCACGCCAGCTCCGCGCGACGCGGATTCCCAACCGCCGAACACGAGCAATCCGTTCCTGCTCGTTCCGGTCAGCGTTTGGATTGCGTCGGCCAGAGCGGCCGCCGTTTCCGCCGGTTCGGTAAACGCGCTCGCAGCGCCATCCATGGCTACAAGCTCAAAGGGCGCTTTTTGAGCGATGGTCATCATCACCTGCTGAAGGCGAGCCTTTGGACTCAGACTGAGCAAGGTCACCTTGCTGCCCAGATGCAGCTTCGCGAGGCGGGCTGCTTCGTAGAGCGCGTGAGCCGCCCATGTGTCCAGCCAAGCCGGAAGACTCATCTCGTTCTTTAGGCCTGGACCAGTTGGACTGGTGATTGGTTCGAGCGTTTGCAGTGGGTCCGGCACAATTCCCCCGCAAACAATGACATGGTACGTCGTGCTCATGCGCGTTTAGGCAAGACCATTCCGCTTTCTGCCTCTATCCCGTCTCAAGGAGCTGCCGTGACACCAGACGCGACCGGCGACAATCCGGCGGCCCAGGCGCAGCCGCGACGAAACAGTTCCCCCACACCACGTGCCTCGTATGCTTTCGCGTCGTGACCAAGCGGGCTGTGAAAGACCCGCCCCTTCGCATACTCGAAAACGAAAGCCGTCGGGTAGTTCTGTCCGTCGACTTTGGACTTGGAAGCCGCAAGTACGTGGACTGGGCGGTCGCCCGCCAGACAAGTGTATAGCTCATCGTCTGTTTCGAAGTCCGTCATGCCGCGCGTGATTGGATGGTCGCGATCAGCGATGCGAACAGCGAACGGTCCCCGCGGATCATGAGCGCGCATTTTCGGGTCCCAGACGCGCCCCGCCAGGTTCCTAAACTCGGGCCAGTCCTGCCACGCGCCGCACGCGAAGTGCGACAGAACAAGTCCGCCGCCGTTTTGGACAAAACCACGCAGATTCCCCCGAGCCGCTTCGCCCGGTGCTGGCACCTCCCAATTCATGAAATGCAGCAGTACGACATCGTAGGCGCCCACCGCTGTCGAATCGAGCAGGTGCGGGTCTTCAGCAACAGCCACGGTCAGTCTTGTGTCTTGCGCGATCAATTTGGCGAGCAGAGGAGCCGTCTCCCGCCACGGATGTCCTGGGTAATCCACTCCTGTCACCAAGAGAACGCGGCTCTTGGTTTTGACCGGCCGATCAGCGGCGCCCGTGGTCACCGACGAAAGGCCCGCCAATGCTGTCGCTCCTGCCGCGATCCGGAGGAAGTGGCGTCGAGGTGTTGTGATCGAGTTCATTGTGATTAGCTCGCCCGCATGCCTGTCAGAGCGTCTTGCTCACGACAGGACATGGACACTGTGGGCCCGCTTAAGATCAACTTCGTGCGACCCGGTATTGGAACTGGATAGCTGCCGTTTGGGTCAGGCACGGTGGGCGGTTCCATGCCATCGTGACAGTCTTCAGGCTTGGGCGGATAGAAGAAGTCTGAACCGTTCAACTGCTCCCATGTCACCTCCTCGCCGGTGTAACACGAAATCTGCCCCATCACGGCTATCCCGGTGCTCTGGGCCATGTATTCGCCGTTGTTGACAGGGTTGCCGGAACGGATACCGGCAAACAAGAGGTTGTGCTCTATTTGATAAGGATCACCTTGTCCTTCCCATCGCCACTTGTTTTCCCCGGTTATCACGCACGAAGTGAGATTGGCGCGGCCTTTGGCGCCAAAGACCAGACTCGAAGACTCGCTGTAACACCCAGTCGTCGTCCTACACAGTGCATAGACTCGCGTTCCGCCGGGGAACTCATATACAACCGAATGATGATCGAATACATCGCCATAGATCGGCTCGACCATCGAAGAGCGTCCACCCAGACCATGGCACTTCAAAGGCACGGCATTCCGGAGCACCCAACTGGCGCGGTCCATGTTGTGCACCAGCGATTGCGGAACATCGTCGCCGGATAGCCAGCGGAAATGGTATTGCGTGCTGCACTGCCAATCGAGTTCGCTCAGCCCAGGCCTCCGCTCCGTAACGCCGTAGGGCCCGCGCAAGAAGTTCTCCTCAATGCTGACAACATCGCCAATGGCGCCGTCGTGGATGCGTTTCACGGTTTCTATGTAGCCCGGGTGATACCGGCTATGGAGTCCAGACACCATGGACAACTTCTTGTCACGAGCCAGATCGCAGGCCTGTTGCATCATCTTGACACCGGCGGGATCGATCCCGTGCGGTTTCTCGACGAATACATGTTTCCCCTCCCGGATGGCGCTAATGGCATGCAATGGGTGAAACTTAGCGGCATTTGCGATGCAGACCACGTCAGACAGCTCAATCACACGCTTGTATGCGTCAAATCCGGCCAGGCAGTTGGCGTCCGGCACATCGACCTGGCCGGGACAAGCGTTGCGAATGTTCTCGCGAGCGGCACGGACACGCTCCATGAAAATGTCGCCCAACGCTACCAACCGAGCCCCCTCGTCGGCGCGGAGGGCCTGAGCGCCCGCACCCGAGTTGCGCCCGCCACACCCAATCAGACCCACGCGGATGACGTCGCTCCCCGCTGCATGGGCGCTTCGGCTTATGTCCAAACCGACAACACCCGCCGCGGCGATCGCGGTTGCGGAGGTTCTCAAGAATTCCCTTCGCGGCGTTGCTCCTGGATTCGACGGTGCTGGTTTCGTGTTCATAGTGTAGAAGTCAGCGTCTGTTGGCATCGGTGCGCCTCTCGCGCAGCCAGGCGACCGTGGAATGGGCGGTGCGGGCCGCCGTGTCGTGTCGTTCGCCGGAAACAAAAGTAGCTGAGTCGGTCTGTCTTGGCCAGTACTGATTGGCGCCACCGGGCCCCGTGTCTCACCAGAAATGCCATGCGTTCCTCCAGACGACCCATATGCCGAGCAGCAAGTTGGTGACGGCATGCGCGGTCATGGCGTCGCCAAGGCGCCCTTTGCGAATCACGAGTGCCTGATAAGCCAGTCCGCAGACAATGCCAGCCAGCCATTCGAAATGCGCCAGCCCAAAAACAGCCGATGTCACCAGCAGCGGCGTCCATGCAAAACTCGCAAGCTGCACCGACAAGAAGTCCTGTCGGACAATGTACCGGTACAGAAACGAGCGGTAGAACACTTCCTCGATCGGCGGCACGACCAGAGTCGAACCCAGGACCCGCGTCGCGACGAACAACCACGCCAGCGCGGCGCCGTCTCCGTACCGCGCCATGGGGTTCCATGGCACGCCGGCCTTGCTCAGTTTGGGGTAGTAGGGATCAAGACCGACCCAAACAGCAAAGACCGCCACCCCAACCACGATCGCTTCCCAGCTAAACTTCCATCGCATTTCTTTCGCTAGCGGCCAAATCAGCCAGATCAACCACACGCCCACCAGCGTTTTGCCCAAGTACACCCAGTAGCGTGACGCTTCGCCAAATCGGCCTTGCAGCAATGTGAGAGCCAGAAACACAGCCAGAGGCAACACACGCACTAGGATTGGTGACGCTTCGAGTTTGGCGCGCAGACGTTTCACAGGCGCAATTCCACTGAAAACGGCGCCAACGGCAAGCACGAATGCGCGCGGTCATCGCGGTTTTCTGTTTGACCATTCGCTTTTCCAAGTTCAAAACGATCATGAGAAAGGCGCAGTCCATGACCGCGGAAATCACTCGTCGTTCGTTCGTCAAAGGCACACTAACTGGCACAGCCGGCCTTGCGCTCGGCGCGGCTAGCGAGGCACAGACACCCGCGGCCGGTCCGGCTTCCGAATCGAAAGCCACGGCCGTCGGCCTTCCACGGGGTCGGATCGGCAAACTTGAGATCAGCCGTCTTCTGCTGGGCGGCAACTTGCTGACTCACTACACCCACAGCAGGGACCTGCGGTACGTCTACAACCTGGCGGCCCGCTACAACACGGACGAAAAAATCCTCGAAACACTCGCCATCGCCGAGGCCAACGGCATCAACACCGTCTCGATGCACAATCCACCCCATCCGATATCGGTCCTGAAGCGATATCGGCGCGAACGCGGCGGCAAAATACAGTGGATCATTTGTCCGACAGCGCCAGTCGAGCCTGACATGATCAAGTACCGGCAGCAGGTCGAGGAGCTCGTGAAAGATGGCTGCGAGGCAATTTACCTCTGGGGCGTGCACAGCGACGCGCTGATCAACGCCGACCGCATCGATCTTGTCGCCAAGGCGGTTGACGTTCCGCACGAGCTCGGCGTGCCCTCGGGCGTTGGAGCTCACTCGCTCGATGTGATCAAAGCCTGCGAGGAGAAAGGCGTGAAGGCCGACTTCTTTATCAAGACATTCCATCACCACAAATACCCGAGTGGGCCGAAGCCCGAAGAGCTCACAGCGCCTTACAACGAGTTCCCCGGCTACTGGTGCCGCAACCCCGATGAGACAGCGGCGTTCATGAAACAGGTCCAAAAACCGTGGATTGCTTTCAAGACAATGGCCGCCGGCGCGATTCCACCCGCGGACGCGTTTGAGTTCGCGTTTGCCAACGGGGCGGATTTCGTGTTGGCAGGCATGTTTGACTTCGAAATCGCGGAAGACACTCAGATTGCCCGCAACGTTCTTGCAAAGACAGTCACACGCGAACGCCGTTGGTTGGCATGAGCGCGCGGCCCACGCACCCAGTCTTGCGCTTGAAAGCGAGCATCGGGTCTGCCGCATGCCTAGTGCCGGTCATGTGGACGCTTGTATTGGCGGCGGCCGAACCTGGGTGGCAGTCTCTGTTCGACGGACGGACGCTCGATGGCTGGTCCGCGCCAGACATGAGCTGCTGGTCCGTGCGTGACGAGGCTATCACGGCCGCTTCGACGCAGCCCGTCGCGGCTAACCACTACCTCGTCCACCAAGGGAATCAGCCATCCGATTTCGAGCTTCGTCTTCAGTTCCGTATTCTCGGTACGGACCAGGCGAATTCAGGCGTCCAATTCCGCAGCACCGTGCGGCCGGGTGGCTTTGTCGAGGGCTATCAAGCCGACATCGCGCGCTACGCCGAGCATTGCGCGATTCTCTACGACGAGACTCCTGGCCGCGGGCTGCTAGCTCAGCGCGGTCAACGTCTCTTTATCGACGAGAAAGGGCGGCGCCTGGCCGCTCAGTTTGCCGGGTCCCAAGCCTTGTTCAAGATGGTCCAGCTCGACGATTGGAATGAATACCACATCGTCGCGCGGGGTTCGTGGGTGTCAGGGCGACTGAATGGCAGCCTGATTTGGCAGGTGATCGATAGGGATTCGGCGCGCCGCGCCGATGCCGCGGGCGTCATTGCTTTGCAGCTCCACAGCGGCCCCCCAATGACGGTTCAGTTCAAAGACATCCGACTCCGCGACCTAGCGCCGTTCCGCGCGGACCGTTCGAACCCTTTTTTCGCGCTCTGCATGGACACGCACGATGCAAGAAAACGGAGTCTCATCGAGCAAGCCGCCCTCCTCTCGGAACTGGGGTACGCCGGTGCGGGTCATCTCTGGCTCGATTCGGTCGCCGAACGCCTCGACACGCTCGACGCGGCGGGCTTGCGTCTGTTCCAGGTCTATCTGCGCGCGGATGTCGGCCCATCAGCCACCACTGCGTACGATCCGCGTCTGAAAGAAGTACTGCCTCTCCTCAAAGCGCGTGACACTGTCATAGCCGTACTCATCGGGGGAGGCAAACCGTCCGACGAGAGCCTCGACGACCGCGCCGTCGAGCTGCTTCGCGAAATGGCCGATCTCGCTGCACCCCACGGTGTGCGCGTCGCGCTCTACCCACACGCGGGCGACTGGCTCGAACGTGTTGAGGACGGGCTGCGTCTTACTCGAAAATCAGACAGACCGAATATCGGCGTGATGTTCAACCTGTGCCACTGGCTTAAAGTCGACGAGGAGAAGAACCTTAGAAGCGCGATCGAGTCAATACGCGGGTGCCTTTTCGGAGTGAGTATTAACGGCTGCGATCGCGCCGCTGAAATCCGAGCCGGCAAAGGCCGCTGGATCGCGTCTCTCGACAAAGGCGAGTTTGACCAAGCCCTCCTGCTCAAGACCCTGCGCGAGGTCGGCTACCACGGGCCGATCGGACTACAGTGCTGGGGCATTGAAGGAGATGCCCGCGAACACCTGCGAGCTTCGATGGGCGCGTGGCGCCGACTGAACGAACAGCCTCTCTAGGCGGTTAGTTTCGACCGCGGCTCCCCGGACGCGGGAGGCGTGGGATCGAGCCGCTCGACCTCGCTTTCGATTTGTTCCGTTCGTGATGGCATTCGAAAGGCTTTGCCCGCCGCCAGCCGACAGGCTAAACCCAGGGAGATGCTGAATTACATTTGGCTGGGCTTGTTGCTGCTCGGGGTGATCCTCGGTGGGTACCTGGGCCGTTTCCAGGAGGTGACGGACGCCGCATTCGATTCCGCCAAGACCGCTGTCATGTCCATCGCGTTGCCTCTTGTTGGCATCACTGCTCTCTGGCTTGGTCTGATGCGCCTGGCCGAACATGCGGGATTGATACAAGTGCTGGCTCGCATCTTGAGGCCGGTAATGCGTCGCATTTTCCCTGATGTGCCCGTCGATCATCCTGCAATGGGATCAATGCTAATGAACATGGCGGCAAACGCCATCGGCCTTACAAACGCCGCCACACCGCTGGGCCTGCGCGCGATGAACGACCTCCAGAAGCTTAACCCTCTGCCAGGAACAGCCACCAACGCCATGTGCACCTTCCTGGCCCTCAACACAAGTTCGCTTCAGATCATTCCCGCCACCGCCATCGGTATCCTCGCGGCCGCGAACTCCACCAACCCAAGCGCCATAGTGAGCACCAGTCTCGTGGCTACGGCTTGCTCCACCGCTGTCGGCCTGATCGCCGTCAAGACGCTGGAACGAATGCCCGGTTTCCGACTCCCACCGTTGAGCCCACCCGCGCGCGCACTCAATGGTCAGGAAAGCATGCCGCAAGCCGTGTTGACCTCTCCGCGCACCGCCACTGCTCCGTGGCGGCCGTGGCAGACAATGGCGGTGGGCTTGTTTATCACGCTGTTCGCGGTATTCTACGCGGTAGAACTCAACCATGCGCCGGCCAAGGCGGACAATAGCTGGTTTCTTCACGCGATGAACGCCGCTTCTCTGCTAGCGATCCCGTTTCTGGTCGCGTTCTTTCCGCTTTGCGCCGCGGTCCGAAGAGTGCGGGTGTACGAGGAATTCGTGGCTGGCGCCAAAGAAGGCCTGGGTGTCGCGCTGCGAATCATTCCATTTCTTGTCGCCATGCTAGTGGCGATCGGCACATTCCGATCGGCGGGCGGTGTGGATTTGCTGGCCAAGGTAATGTCGCCCGTCCTCGAATTGGTCCGGTTTCCCACGGAACTGCTGCCGATGGCATTGACTCGCCCCCTTAGCGGCAGCGCAACCATTGCGCTCTTTGCGGACCTCGTCAACGTGGTTGGTCCAGACCACGTGGTCGCTCGGATGGGGGGCACGATGCTCGGCAGTACCGAGACGACTTTGTATGTACTTGCGGTGTATTTTGGGGCTGTGTCGGTGCGCAGGGCGCGCCACGCCCTCGCCGCCGGTTTGCTGGCCGATCTGGCCGGGATTGTGGCGTCAGTTCTAGTGTGCCGCGCGGTCTTCTCATGAACCTGGTAGGGACCGATTCCACTCGGTCCCTGATTTCGCCCGACAAACGGGGACGCGGTGGAACGCGTCCCTGCCGCGTGGTTCATGGTTCCGACGCGTGACAAGTCGTTTGTCATCAAGGCTTCCCATGAGCCGATCTGTACCGGAGTGAGCCAGTTTTATATCTACGTATCACGATGTGATGATTTTAAACTTGCCTGTCAATCTCGTCATGATTAGCCTCGGTTTCCGTGCGACGAGTCGGGCGGGCCTCGGCAATCGGAGCGACTGGCCACGCCGTTTCGAGCGATGAAGATTAACCCAGTGTCACAATCCAGACCCGGCGATGATGCTCTTGAGCGTGCGCTGCGCGAGCGCATTGTGGTGCTCGACGGGGCGATGGGGACGATGATCCAGGACCATTCCTTGGATGAGGCCGATTATCGCGGCGATCGGTTCGCGAAATGGCCTTCCTCTCTCAAGGGGAACAATGACCTGCTGAGCCTGACGCGGCCCGCGATTGTCCAAGCGATCCACGGCGCTTATCTTGAGGCCGGCGCCGAGATCATCGAGACGAACACGTTCAACTCCAACGCCATCTCGCAGGCGGACTACGGAATGGAATCGCTGGCGTATGAACTGAACTTGGCTGGCGCGCGCAACGCGAGAGTCGCGGTCGATGCATTCCTCGAGGCTAATCCAGGGCGCGTTGCTTTTGTGGCCGGTGCGATCGGGCCCACAAACAAAACCGCCTCCATCTCCCAGGACGTGCACGATCCGGGAGCACGCGCGGTGGCATTTGACCAACTCGCGAACGCCTATGCGGAGCAAGCGCGAGGGCTCATTGACGGGGGGGCGGACATTCTGCTTCTGGAGACTGTGTTTGACACGCTGAACGCGAAGGCGGCGCTGTTTGCGCTTGCCGAGGCGTTTGAGAAGAGAGGTTTGCGCTTGCCCGTGATCGTCTCCTTGACAATCACCGACAGAAGCGGGCGGACGTTGTCGGGACAGACGGTCGAGGCGTTCTGGAATTCAGTCGCTCATTT
>JAXDCU010000186.1:0-13151 GCA_034677645.1 Verrucomicrobiia bacterium | reverse complement strand
CCCACCTTTGGGGCGGCGCGCGCTGGTTGGGCGGCACGGGAAAGTTCCGAGGTTGCCTCGGTAACCATGTCGCTGGCCTTGGCGCCGTCTCGGGCATCTTTCGGGCCGCGGAAAGCGCTGGTCTCGTGATGAACGGTGCGCTGGGGAATGTTGCGGAAGAACTGTTCGAAGGCGTTGAGGCTCGACGCACTGAGGAATATGTTTCTGCAAATCTCGGACTTGACGTTGACCATGAGTTCGTCGAACATTTTGAACGCCTCCACCTTGTACTCGATGAGCGGATCGCGCTGTCCGTAGGCGCGCAGGCCGATGCTGGCCCGCAAGCTGTCCATGTGGTAAAGGTGTTCTTTCCAGAGGCCGTCTATCGCGGTGAGGATGGTGTATCGCTCGATCGACTTGAGGCTCTCGCTTCTTTCAAAACTCACCTTCAACTCGTAAAGGTCACGGACACTCTGGACGATGTGGCGCGCGACAGCGAACTGCCCCGCGCTGAGGCTGTCGTACATGGAGCCTTGGACTGGGACCTCCTGCCCCTTGTCGGCGATCTTGACGATGTCCGTCTCAGGGAGGCCCAGTGGGAAATTGAGATTGACCCAGTCAGCCAAGCCGCGCCGGTTCCACTCGTGAGGGTCAGCGTCATTACTTGTGAACTGTCTGATTTTCTCAAGGACCACTTCTTCCATAATGTCCATGAGACGGTCCCGCACTTCCTCGGCGTGAATGATCTGGTTGCGGAAACCGTAAATGATCTCGCGCTGCTTGTTCATCACGTCATCGTACTCGAGGGTCCGTTAGCGGATTTGGAAGTTGTGCTGTTCAACGCGTTTCTGGGCCTGCTCGATTGACCGGTTTAGGAACGGATGCTCTAGAGGCTGTCCCTCTTCAAGCCCAACCCTCTCCATGACCTTGACGATACGGTCGGACCCGAACAATCGCATCAGATCGTCCTCAAGCGAGATGAAGAAGTGCGAAGAGCCAGGGTCACCTTGTCGGGCGCAACGGCCGCGGAGCTGGCGGTCAATGCGGCGGGCTTCGTGGCGTTCGGTGCCCATGACGTGCAGACCGCCGAGCTCCGGGACGCCAACGCCCAACTTGATGTCCGTGCCGCGACCCGCCATGTTGGTGGCGATCGTGACTGAGCCGCGATGGCCGGCGCGCATGACGATCTCAGCCTCCTGTTGGTGGTACTTTGCGTTGAGGACCGAATGGATAATCCCGACCTTTTTCAGCATCTTCGAGAGGTGCTCGCTGACCTCGACCGAGATTGTGCCAACTAGCATTGGCCGGCCCTTGGCGTGTATGTCTTGGATTTCCCTGACAACGGCATTGTATTTCTCGCGTTTTGTCTTGTAGACGGTGTCGTGGGCGTCCTCGCGAACACACGGCTTGTTGGTTGGGATCACCGTGACGCCCAGTTTGTAAATATCCCAGAACTCGGATGCCTCAGTCTCGGCCGTGCCGGTCATGCCAGCAAGTTTCTGGTAGAGACGGAAATAATTCTGGATCGTGATGGTAGCCAGTGTCTGCGTTTCCTCCTCGATCCGCACTCCTTCCTTGGCTTCGACAGCTTGATGAAGCCCGTCGCTCCAGCGGCGGCCGGTCATTAGGCGTCCGGTGTTTTCATCGACGATGATGACTTTGTTGTCCTGAACGACGTATTGCACGTCGCGGAGGTAGATACAGAACGCTTTTAGCAACTGCGAAATGGCGTGGATGCGGCGGGCCTGCACTTCGAAGTCCTTCTGCACTTTCGCCTTGGCTTCCATCCGTTTCCGCGGATCGGGTTCGGGCCCAGTGTCGATCTCGTGGAAAATAGTGATCAAGTCCGGCAGAACGAACGCGTCAGGGTCCTTTGGGCTCAGAAAGCTCCTGCCCTTTTCGGTGAGGTCTGCCTCGTGGCCTTTCTCGTCTATGGCGAAAAAGAGCTCTTCTTTCTCGGCGTAAAGCTGCTTTTTGTGCTGATCGGCATGGAGTTCGAGCTCAGCCGCGTTCATGAGCTGCTGGTTCTCGGGCTGTTCCAAAACCTTGTGCAGGTCTGGCGACCGCGGATTACCCATTTTGACGCGGTACAAGAGGAGACCGGCCTGGCGCTGCATGTTCTCGGCGTCAGGGGGGTTGGACCCATCCTCTGGTCGAAGTTGGCTTATAAGCTCCTGTGCTTCGTTCAGAAAACGCCTGCAAAGGCGTTCCTGCGCGTGAACCAGGGACTCGACCTGCGCGCGAAATTGCAGATACAGTTCGTTGCCGGCGCTGACGACCGCCGGTCCGCTTATAATCAAGGGCGTTCGCGCTTCATCGATCAGGATCGAGTCCACTTCGTCGACGATGGCGAAACTATGGCCGCGCTGGACTTGTTCGTCGCGCGTGATGTAGATGCCGTTGTCACGCAAGTAGTCGAAGCCGAACTCGGCGTTTGTTCCGTACGCGATATCGCAATTATACTGCTCTCTGCGCAAGGCCGGAGGTTGGTCGTGCAAGATACAGCCAACCGTCATGCCGAGGAACTTGTATATGGCTCCCATCCACTCACTATCACGCGCGGCGAGGTAATCGTTGACGGTGACGATGTGGACTCCGTATCCGGCCAGCGCGTTCAGATAGACGGGCATCGTAGCGACCAGCGTCTTTCCCTCGCCGGTGGCCATCTCGGCGATCCGTCCTTTGTGCAACGCCCAGGCCCCAATGAGCTGCACGTCGAATGGGATCATGTCCCAGACGACCGTGTGCCCACGAACGGTTATCTCCACCTTGCGATCATAGAGTCGCCTGCACACGTTCTTGACGGCAGCGAAAGCCTCCGGCATGAGATCATCCAAAACCCCCTGTTCCATCTCGAAAGCCCGCTGACGTTCAATCTTGGCTTCATCCCGATGCAGTTCCATTTCGAGCTGACGCGTCTTCTCCAGGATGGCCGAGATGCCGCGTTTATCCCGCTCGGCGACAATACGGGCCTTGAACTCGGCCGTCTTGGTCCGCAACTCGTCATCAGAGAGCGATTGGTACCCCAGCTCGATTTCGTTGATTCGCGGAACGAGGCTCTTGCGGATGCGCCGGACCTCCCGGTCATTTTTCGAGCCAATGACTTTCTTAATGATAAAGCCCAGCATTTGAGTTAATCGGTGTCGGGAAGCTACGAAATGGACTGAGCACCGTCAAAGGCTTTTGGACTAATCGCCTACTCGCCCTCGAGCCGGCGCCGGGCCGCGGCGAGCTCGCGCCGTCGTTCGTCGGACATTCCGGGCGGTTTCAGGTCGAGCGATTCGATTGCCTCACTTACGAGGGCGGAAACGGCGGCGCGGGCGACCCATTTCCGATCCGCCGGAATAACATGCCAAGGCGCCCAGGGCGTGCTTGTCGCTGTTATTGCATCTTCGTACGCCTTCATGTACTCATCCCAGCGATCGCGTTCGGCCAAATCGCCGGTGTTGAACTTCCAATGCTTCTCTGGGTGAGTCAGGCGTTCCAGAAAGCGCTTCTTTTGTTCCTTTTTCGACACATTCAGGAAGCACTTCAGAATGATTGTCCCGCTGTCAACGAGGTGCCGCTCGAAGTTGTTGATTGACTCGTAGCGCCGCCGCCAGAACTTCCGACCTCGCTTTCCGGGAGGAAGCCGCTGGCTAACCAGCATTTCGGGATGAACTCGCACCACAAGCACCTCTTCGTAGTGGCTGCGATTGAAGATGCCGATGCGACCGCGCTCCGGCAGTTGGCGCTGGCAACGCCAGAGGAAATCATGATCCAGTTCCTCCGGGCTCGGACGTTTGAAACTCACCACCTGGCAGCCCTGCGGATTGAGCCCCGACATGACATGTTTGATGATGCCATCCTTGCCGGCGGCGTCCATGCCCTGCAAAACAATCAGCACTGAGTAGACATCGTTGGCGTACAGGAGTTCCTGAGCGCGAGAGAGCTTGTCCAGGTTCTCCTGCACATAGGAGCGCGCCTCTTCTTTGAGCTTGTCGGTGCCAAGGTTCTTGAACCGTTTGCCGAGGTTCCAGTCGGTCTTGTGCTTGCAGATACGGAAGCGCGTGCCGGGTTCGACCCGGCACAGGCATGCAATTCGCGATCGTTTCATAGTCAGCCAGCGAGCCGGGCAGCGAAGACGTCCGGTCCGCGGCTTCGTCAAGATGCCTCAAGACACTGTCTAATCAAGCATCTTTGGACGTCCGCTGTTTGAGGGGCTGACCGGAGCCATCGCCGCCACGGGGCTGGCTCCGGACCTTTTAGCGATCATCGGACTCTCGGGGTGGAGCTGCGAATGGGTTTCTGGGTTTGGTAACCGGTGCGTCTTCGCGCGGCGCCAGAAACGGATGTTGTTCGGCGGGCAACCACAACGGAGCGACGAGCATGTAGGTTGCCACCACAACCACGTGAAGAGCTGTAACAGCAAGCAGCTCAGCCAGACTTATCCTCCGCAGCCCATACATGATCACCCCGACAGCCATGACAATCTCACCCGGCATGCACGCGGCAATCGCAAGCCGCGCACAAGTTGCTAAGCTGGCTCGGCGTCGCCAGATTCCAACGTAGGCCCTGACAAAAGGAGCAACGATCAAACCCACCAGAACCCACATCAGCAGTACCACCGCGGTAACCACCACGAACACGGCGCCAATCAGGTGCGGACGCCACGCCCACCATCGCGCCGAAAGGTCAGTCCGCCCCAATGAGATTCCCACCCTTCGGGGGTATGGAATCTCCACCGAACCAAGGATGGAAGACACGATCCACCCGCTGGGCCCGAGCTCAATCGCCACGTCGGCGGCGGGCGGCACGTTTTCGGAACCGGCTGGCCGCGCGCCAATGGCCAGAAACGAGTTGTCCGCCAGAGCAACAGGCGCGTTTGTCGGCCAAACGAGCTTCCCATGTTGAATCTCGCCATCGGCTGGGAGAGCGTGGATCGCGCTGTCAATGACGGGGACCCATGTTGCGTACAAGGCTTGCGTGACCGCGCCAGCCATCGCCATTGCAACCAGAAGACCAATCAGCATGAGCCTGCCGATCGTGGCGCCTGCCAATGCCGCGACACCGCGAAAAGTGAACGGCTGCCAAGCGCTGGCCTCTCGATGCACCGGAGGTGGAGACTCAACCTCCATGAAGCGGGCCGCGGATTACTTAGTTTCCTGCGGGCTCTGGGGTGGCTGTGACTGCTTCGCTTGCCCAGGCGGAGTGTGAATGATCACCGGCACTGGGAAACGCAGCTTCATCACGTCGTCAACGAGCACCTCGACATAGTAGACGCCGGCGCTGGCGAACTCGATTTGAGTGAACACAGTGATGTTGATCGCATGATGCGTGGCGTCTTGAAGACCAAAGCGGGACGTATTCTGGCGAAGAGCAGTCGTTCCATCGGGTCCGACAAGCCGCACGGTTTGAACGAACGCTCCGACTCCCGCGGTCCAGCGGTTGAACAAACAGAGTTTGAACGCCGTTATGGGGACCTGGGGCACTCGGATGTACCCGATCACACCTACGAGTATGAAATTGCCGGAGGTTTCCTGTCGAACGTCCTCGCACAACAACGAGGCTTGCAGATCAGGTAGAATACGCGTTGGCGGTTGCATAAAGTCGATAGTATGTCGGTAGTCTGTGTACTGTCTTGAGCACGGAATCCGGATTACACTGGCGCTGGGCGAGTGTCGGTATCGGTGTCGGTGTCGGGCAGGACGACTCCATTCAGTTGCGCGGCCGCCCGCACGGTATTGTGCATCAACATGGCGATAGTCATCGGCCCCACGCCGCCGGGGTTTGGCGTGATCCTGCCTGCCACTTGTTGGACCTCGCTAAACTCCACGTCGCCGACGAGCCGATAGCCGCTCTTTGATGCTGAGTCGACAATCCGATTCACGCCCACGTCGACGACAACGGCCCCGGGCTTGATCATGTCAGCTTTCACGAATCCGGCAACACCAAGCGCGGCAACCAGGATGTCAGCTCGTCTGCAGTGACCTGGGATGTCGCGGCTCATTGAGTGGCAAATGGTCACGGTTGCGTTGGCATGGGGCGCCTTCTGAAGCAAGAGTGCCGCTAACGGCTTGCCAACGATGTTACCCCGCCCCAAAACCACGACCTCGGCGCCTCCGATCGACACGCCACTGCGCACGAGCAGTTGCACGACACCCGCCGGCGTGCACGGCACAAAACCGCCCGCGTCGCCGAGCAACAGCCGACCCATGTTCACCGGATGGAAACCGTCCACGTCTTTTCGGGGATCGAGAGCCGAGTACACACGCGCCCCATTGATCTGGCGGGGTATCGGCGCTTGGACTAAAATGCCGTGCGTCCGCGCGTCCCGATTCAGAGTCTCGATCAACTTGATAAGCTCGTTTTCGGAACTCGCTTCCGCCAGGACATGCGTGGTTGATGAAATGCCCAGTCGCGCACTGCAACGTTCCTTCATCCCCACGTACACTTGCGAGGCTGGGTCTTCTCCGACTCGCACAAAAGCCAGCCCAGGCTGGATTCCGCGCGCTTTGAGGGAAACTATGCGACGGGCTGTTTCGCGATGTATGTTTTCAGCAATCGCCCGACCGTCCATGAGATTAGACATAGCCGTCACGGAGCCGGTTGAGGTTGGTCGCGTTCGGCTACTTGTCCTGGCATGGCTTCAACCGCATGGGTCGATTGCGGTCTTTCTTTCTCCGCCGCTGAGCCGCGTGTGAGAAACAAACCGCTGATGTAAGCCCAACTGTTCGACGGTGCCTCTATCTCCAGCCAGTTTTCCATCCGGCGGACCTGCTTGACGCGCTCGTTCCGGGCGAGCGACCCAACAACACTGAAGTTCAAACCCGGGCCGGCCCGCGCATTAAGACGCGACGCGGTGACAACCTTGGCGGCTGCATCGATGAAATCGGCGTTTACCCACACCAACGTGTTAGGTGGCATTCTGATCTTGATCCACTCGGCCGTCTCGCCTGGGCGTGGATTCTTGTGTTTGATTACCTCAAGCACCTCCACTCGTTCGCCTTGTCGAAGCTGGGCGACTACCTCACTGAAGATTGACGCTCGGCCACGGGCGTTGGCGCGGTCCGTGTTGACCACAGCCGCGATCTCCGCCTGTCCGCCCCAGGGCGCGCACAGGCCAATCACGAAAACGCTCAGGAAACAACGGAGGTTTCCACTCATAACCTGGCGCAAGTAGAGGGCGAACGTCCAATCCTGTCAACGTGCCTGTCCGTCCGGTCGGCCTGCGCTCGCGCAATGCATTCATCCGACATCGAAAGAACTGACTTAACCTCGTCGCGATTCAACACGCGCCATCTCCCCGGTTTAAGCTCTCCAAGCCGTATGCACCCTATTTGGGTGCGAATCAGACGTTGGACCGTGAAACCCTGTGACGCAAAAAGACGCCTCACCTCGTGATGCTTGCCTTCGACGATTTCAAGTTGCACCAGGCTCCGCGATGCGTTCGCGGACAAGAGTTGAGCTTCTCGCGCTCGCAACGATTGCCCCTGGTCAAGCACGCCATGGAGAAACTTCGCGAGCACCGGTGGCGTGATGCGCCCGTCGACGGTCGCGAGATATGTCTTGGGCACGCCATAACGCGGGTGCGTCAGGCGCAATGTGAAATCGCCGTCGTTGGTCAGAAAGAGCAGACCTTCGCTTTCTCGGTCGAGCCTGCCGACTGTATGCAGCACGCTCCATTCAGCGGGCAGGAGTTCGGCCACCAGACTTTCCTTACGTTGTTTCCGCCGCGAACAGACAAAACCGCGCGGCTTGTTCAGTGCCACGTAGAGCCTCGCTTTGGGCCGAAGCGTCTGGCCGTCGAGTCGCACGGAGTCGTGGCCCGGATTCACACGTGTGCCCAACCGTCGCACAGTTTGTCCGTTGACCTGAACGCGCCCGGCAAGTATCGCCAGCTCGCCGGCACGGCGGGACAAAGGACAGCTCTGAGCCAAATACTTCTGCAGGCGCTCCATGGGCGAAAACGGCATGCCATTCCCAGCCGGCTTTGGCACTAGACTGATTTCCTTAGTCAAAGCCACTGCAAAAGAGTCAAGTTTTGGAGCCGCGGAGCGGCGCCCCTTCGCGAGGCAACTGAGTCCACAAATCGTGCTCGAAGTCCGCAACCTCCGTACGGATGACACACCTCGCGCGTCTGATGCGGAGCCTCGCTAGGGCTTTGTCTTGCGGAGGCCGGTGATTCGGTCGCCTGCCTTCCAGAGGCCGCGTTTCTTGAGTAACTCGACGCGTTCAATACGTTTAAGCACGTTTCGTTTTGCGCCCAGCGTCGCCGTGGGGCGCAGGCTTCGATGTTGTGTCATAAGAGCAAATCACCGCCCGCCAAGAACGGCAGTCGGGGTGGTCTTTGTAACACGGCTCCGCCCGAAAGCAAACGGTTTGTTGAGAGGGACCGAGCTGCTCGGATTTTCGCTGACGGCAAAGCTGGCTGGGAATACGCTATGGGCAGGTCATGCGCGACAAGGGCGTTCTGTTGGTCAATCTCGGTTCGCCGGACTCGCCTTCCGTTCCGGCCGTGCGGAGGTACTTGCGCGAGTTCCTGATGGATGGACGCGTGCTCAACATGCCTTGGCCAGTCAGATTCGCCGTCGTGAATCTCATCGTCATTCCGACTCGCGCAAGACACGCCGCCGCGGCTTATCGGAGCGTGTGGACTCCCCATGGAGCCCCGTTGATCGTCATCAGCCGAAGCGTCCAGGCCCGACTTCAGTCACTCTTGACCGTCCCTGTTGAGTTGGCGATGCGATATGGTAATCCTTCCATCCCGGCCGCCGTAAAGCGCCTGCGCGAAAGAGGGATTCGGGAACTGCTGTTGATTCCTCTGTTCCCACACTACGCCATGTCCAGCTATGGAACAGCGGTCGCCCGCGTGAAGGAGGTTGTTTCCTCGTCGGCACGCGACATCCGCCTGAAAGTCCAGCCACCGTACTATGATCAATCAGCCTACATACAAGCGCTTGTTGCCAGCGCGACACCGAGCATGAGCGACGAAGGCGATCACCTGTTGTTCAGCTTCCACGGCCTGCCGGAACGACACATAAGGAAGGCTGACCCGACGCGCCGACATTGTCTCACGGCGCCGCATTGCTGCGAAGTTGACAGCGCCGCCCTGCCCACATGCTATCGGGCCCAGTGTCTGCGCACCGTCAAAGCCTTTGCGGCTCACGCCGACCTGAGTTCTGGAAAGTACTCCGTGGCGTTCCAGTCCAGAATGGGGCCTGGTCGATGGTTGGAGCCGGCTACGGTCAGCGAAATCGCGCGTCTGGGACACGCTGGCAACAAACACCTGCTTGTTATTTGTCCGGCATTTGTCTCCGATTGCCTCGAAACGATCGAGGAGATTGGGTTGCGAGGCGGTGAGGTCTTCCGCGCCACTGGCGGCGGCACTCTGACGTTGATTCCCTGTCTGAACGACCATCCGCGGTGGATAGCCGCGCTGGAAAGCATGGTGCACTCAGCTCTTGGCACGTCCGGTAACTCCAGCCCAGCCGGACATTTGTAGCACTGCGCGGTGCAGTCGCAAGCGAACGATCCCGTCGAGAAGATTGCGAAGGTTGCATCGCAACCCGTCTCCCACGTCACGCTTTGTACGGCGGCGCTGTCTGGTTCCGCGGGGGTGTCGCCCTCCCGCATCCAACTGAGGCCTGACTTTCGCCGTCGATCTTCGCCACCGCTTTTGCCTTTGCAGATGGGCAAGCGCGCCGTTAGTGTTCAGCCACGTTCTGTGTGGTTTGTCCGATGGTGTAACGGTAGCACAGAGGTCTTTGGAGCCTTTAGTCCAGGTTCGAGTCCTGGTCGGACAGCCAAAGTGGCTATTCTGAGAACAGGTATTCTAGATCAGACTGGGTGAGGCTTCGGGCGAATCCCTCTTCACCGAGCACGTCAGAGATCGTCTGAGCCTTGCGTTGCTGAAGTTCCCAAATCTTCTCCTCCACGGTTCCTGGAGCAATAAGCCGATAGGCATTGACGGTCTGGGTTTGGCCGATGCGATGGGATCGGTCGATTGCCTGAGCCTCGACGGCTGGGTTCCACCAGGGGTCGTATAGAATCACGTAGCTGGCGGTTGTCAGGTTGAGGCCAGTCCCAGCTGCACGCAAGCTAAGGAGGAACAAAGAAGGATTGGGATCGTCTTGAAACGCCTGCACCGTCTCGCTTCTGTTCTTGGTTTCGCCTGTCAGCATGTGGGTTGGGATGTTCCGTTGACGGCACTCTTTTTCGAGCAATTGCAGCATCTGGACAAACTGGCTGAAGACCAGCGCCTTCTGACCTTCGTCCATGAGTGGCTCCACCAACTCGAACAAAGTCTCAGTCTTGCCCGAAGCCGAGTCGTTTCCGACCAAGGCAGGATGACAGCAAATCTGGCGCAGGCGCGTCAAGGCGGCCAGCACATGGATGCGACTTCGAGCCAGGCCCTTGGTTTGGACTGTCTGCATGACCTGCTCGCGCGAACGCCTCAGTTCGGCGAGGTAGAGCTTGCGCTGCGACTCACCCAATTCACAGTCACGCCTTTCCTCGATACGGTCGGGCAGGTCTTTGGCAACCTGGCGCTTGAGCCGGCGCAAGAGCAGAGGCCGCAGTTTGGCGGATAACTTTCTTCGAGCCATGCGCTGCGCCCATTCGCAGTTCTCGCCGGTGGGCTCGTAGACTTCGTGGAACTGGGTCTGGTTGCCGAGGTAGCCTGGCTGCACAAAATCGATGATGCTCCACAGGTCGAGGAGCCGGTTTTCCAGTGGCGTGCCCGTGAGCGCCAGCCGATGCTCCGCGCGCAATTGCTTGACCGAGATGCTGACCTGAGCGGCTGGGTTCTTAATGAACTGGGCTTCGTCGAGAATGGCCGCGCGGAATTCGAACTTCTTGAGGGCCTCCAGGTCCCGCCTTAACAGAGCGTAGTTTGTGACTATGAGATCGTGTTGAGGAATCTGACGGCGCAGGTTGTGGCGCGCAGGGCCGCTCTCGAGCACGAGCACACGCATGCCAGGCGTGAACCTCTCCGCTTCGCGTCGCCAGTTGTGCAAGACGGACGCCGGGCAGATCACCAGGGCTGGTTTGGTCTTTGTGGGTTGCGTCGATTTGAGCCAAGCCAGCCAAGCCAGTGTCTGGAGCGTCTTGCCCAGTCCCATATCGTCGGCCAGAACGCCACCGAGCTTTATCCGATGCAGATGGCAGAGGAAATCGAATCCTTCCTTCTGATAGGGCCGCAGATCGGCCTTGACGGACTCAGGGAGTTGGACCTCGGGAACACCTTTGAATTCGCTCAACTGGCGCCTGAGCGCTTTGGCTTCAGGCTGGTCGCCGAATCGCTTCAAGCTCTCGGCGTCCATGTGCGCGGCCTGGAGCATGTCGACCTTCTGAGGAATGGCGGACAAGCCGTCCAAGCCGACATCGGCCATTGTCTCGTGGGCAGTGCGGACTGCCTGGAGATCAAGCTCAACCCAGCCACTGTCGGGCAGCTTCACAAAGCGCGCGTTTGCTTTGGCCAAGGCATCCAGGTCGGCTTGTGATAGCCTCATGCCTTCCTGCTCCCACTCGGCCGAGACGGAGAACCAATTGATACCGCTTCCCTTGACCAATATGCGCGGGCGCAACTGCCGCGGAGCCAAGAACAGCCTCTGGAACCCCGGATTCCCCAGATACTCGGCTTCGGTTGGCCGATCTGGCCAGGCCTGCGCCAGCGTCGCAAGGAGGTTGTCGCTGGCGTCGCCTATCCACAGTCCCGGCTCGGGCGTGAACCAGTCCTGTCGCCGCAACCACTGCACCGCCGCATCGAGGCGGCTGTCGTCGAGTATCTCTGGTTTCTGGCCTCTGACCGAGGCTGGCTCGGTGCGTTGCCACTCGTGTCCGCTCCAAAGCCACCTGGCGCGATCGTGGTCGGTAACGGCAAACAGGCGCATTCGCACGGTGTCATTGTCGAGCTCAAAGACAAACTGCGGTTTGGCGGTATACGCCACGCACAGATTCTCCCACTCGGGACCGTTTTGTGCGCCGGTCCTTCGAAGGTGAGTAATCAAGCGATGGCCAAGCTTGCCCACTTCGACTCCGGGCTGCTCAAGCAGAGCGGTCAACAGCTCCGGTGGGGGCGGATTGCGCAACAGATAGACGGTGTGATCGACTGCGACCAGGGCCGGTTGACCATCGAAAAAGGCCGCTCTGTTCATCGGGACCGACTCGCCAGACGGCAGGCGGAGTTGCTGCAGAAGACGCAGTTTGCCGTCAACTTTCTCCAACTGCGATGTGAACTCGGACAACTGTCCCGTAAAGACCAGGTTGTCCGGTTTGCCTGCCCATTCGATCCACGGCGGATTGCCCCACTGCGCGAGCCACTGCAGAAGGTCTAGCCCATTGAGAACGACCGGCTCGCCGTCCCGCCCCCCCTTCAAATAGTTGGCCGCCAGCCACTCGATAAAAGCCCAGTCACGCGAAGGAAACAGCTCCTGCTCATGAATGGCGCGGCTTGTCAGCTCGATCAGTTCGCCGGCTGTGCGCTGTTTCTCCCCGGAACGCGGCCGGAAAAGAGCGAACTCTATACCCAGATCGTGCGTCCCCTTCCGTTGTGTCGAGGGAACTAATCGGGCCAGAACCCGCAAATGAGCGCGAGGAGCGTCCAAGTGGGCCGGAGTGGGCGGCAGAAGCCATCTTTCCAAGTCCTCAATATGTTTCTGTTCACGCTCCTGCTCCTCCACCTCGGCCAATCGCGCAAGGTTTGCGTACCCGCTCAACTCCGTGGGTAACGGGCGGCTGGTCCGTAGAAACAGCAGCGCGGTTTCCTCGAGGCGTGCCCTGCCTTTGGCAGCAAGGAGTCGAGGCCACCAATCGTTCTTGGGAAAGTCGCGTCGCGCAAGGTCCAGTTTCTCGAAGTAGTCCTCGAGCAACAGCCATGCTCGCTGTGAGTCGTCGCAGTCGGCAAACAGTTTGAGTAGCTCCGTGCGCTCAGCCACAGCGGCCTTCGAGTCTGAAAGCTCGCGCCGCAAGTCCGCCAAAGCGCCATAAGCGTTGCGAAGGACCGACTGGTTGACGTCGTACTTGCTCGCGCTCGGGGCGCGCCCCGGCGTACCGTTCTTAGCTCTACGCATTTATGCAGTCCACTAATCCGCCCCTGAGCCCCCCCCCGGCACCGAGCCAAAGGAAGAAGTCTTAAGTCAGGTTCGTCCAGACGCGACGGCAGACGCGCACGGCGTGTCTGTAACAAACTC
>JAXDCU010000185.1:0-2918 GCA_034677645.1 Verrucomicrobiia bacterium | reverse complement strand
AGGACCTCAAGTACCGGCAGGAACAAACGCGGTTGCGGATCGGAGACCACAACATCTTTCGCGAGCACGCCACCGTCCATCGATCCAATCGACTCGATGAAGAGACTGTTGTGGGATCGCACAACTTCCTCATGGCGCACAGTCACGTGGGGCACAACGCGCGCGTGGGAGACCGCGTCATCCTGGCGAACGGCGCTCTGCTGGCGGGACACGTGGTTGTGCAGAACGGCGCGGTGATCTCAGGCAATTGTCTTGTTCATCAGTTCACCCGCGTGGGCGCCCTGTCTCTCATGCAGGGTGGCGCCGCGGTCAGCAAAGACGTTCCACCGTGCACCGTGGCGCGCGGCTGCAACTCGATCTGCGGCTTGAACACTGTCGGTCTCCGCCGAGCCGGCGTGTCTCCCGACGATCGGCTTGAATTGAAGCGCCTCTACCGAACCCTGTTCCTCTCCGAACTAACCGTGCGTACGGCTTTGGCCCAGGCCCGCGACCGCTACAGAGGAGAGTGGTCCCGACTGGTTCTTGATTTCATGGCTGAAAGCCGACGCGGCGTCTGCGTGCACTCAGGCGCCACCTTCGAGATGGGTGTCGACCGGGCTCAGAAGGTGTAGATGACATTGAGCGCCAGCGACGTCGCGTCCAGGTCGGGACTGGCGGGGTCATTGAAGATGCCTGTGCCGCTCAGGTCGCGATCCCACCGGAACTCAATCCGCGAGATGACGTTTGCCCAGAACCTGTAATCCAGAGTGGCGGTGAGACCTAGCAGCTCGTTCTTTCTACCCGCTACTGCATCGTACCAAGTGCTGTTCGAACCTGTGGCGTACTCGGTTCGCGCGGAAAGAGTTAGCTTCTGGTTGACTTTGTGGATAAGATAGCCGGCGACCGTGCTCGCGTGGTGGGACGACCTGCCATTGCCTTTGCTGCTGCCACGATAGTCGTAGGCAAGACCTAGGCTGAGGTTTGAGATTGGAGTGGGCGCTGTGCCTCCTATGAAGAACTGGATGACATCCGGCTGACTCTCCATCCCGTGGTCCATCACGGCGCCAGTCAATGTGGCGCCACGCAGGAATCCAGCTTTCTCCGGCGCGGTCAACGTGAAGGCGCCCAGATAGCTGAACAAGGCCGCAACCTCAGTTCGCGAGTTAACAACGTTCGGGCCAACGACCACATTGGCCGGGTCCGCGATGCATCCAGCCACGCTCAGTGCGTCGCAGAGTCTGTATGAAGCCATTAGACCGGTGTGAATGGCTGGTTCGAGGTAGAAGCCGAAGGAGCGACTGTAGTTAACGTTGTTCCCCGCTTCGGGAACTTCGTAGCCAATCAAAGTGTCAAACACACCCGCCTTGAAGTCGACGCCGGCCCCTAAAGGCGCGCGGAGCGACACGTAAGCGTTCTTGACCGCGAAATCCGAAGTCGCATTCGCTAGTCCCGTCGAGGTTGTTGCGAGCGCGTTCGCGTCAGGACCGAACAGCAAGCCAACGCGGTAACCCGAGCTCCAGCTTTCTTCCTCGGCGGGCTTGTCGAGTTGTACTTTGACAACGTTCAAATTGAAGCCGTCCTGCCTGGTGTCGCCGTCAAATGCCCGGCCGACGGTATGGTTGCCAGAACCGAAGTTCCAGATAATCGAGGTGTCAACGTATCCGCTCAGAGTCACCGAGGAGGACTCCAGTAGCACAGGGTGTTGTTCTTCCCCGGCCCAGCCGACTCCAGAGAATGCAATCAACATCGTCAGGATATGTGGCAGGGTCTGTGCCGCAGCCGGACGGTGCAAGCGCTTCATAATCATATTCGGAGGGAAATCCACTGCTGAAGTTGCACGGCTGGTTGACAAAAAACCCCCTGCTGGCGGACCAGCAAGGGGTGTGTTGGCAAAACAGACAGCTAGAACTTGTAGATGGCGTTCAGCGTCAGCGAATACGCGTTGTTGTCAGGACATGTCGGGTCGTTGAACATGCCGTTGCCGGTCAAGTCGTGGTCCCAACGGAACTCAAGGCGCGCTAGGACATTGGCCCACATGTTGTAATCGAGCGTCGCGGTCACTCCGAGCATCTTGTTGCGATCACCGGACGAGTAATAGTACCAGGAGTTGTTGGACCCGGTCGCGTACTCGACGCGTCCGTTCAGTCTCACCTTCTCGCCGGCGTTCCAGATCAGGTAACCCGCGATCGTCGAAGCGTCCGCGCCATTCCATACGGTGCCACTATGACCATTGACCCGGCCATCATAGGCAACGCCAGCCAGCACGTTCTCGATCGGGGTGCGCATCGTGCCCCCGACGTAGAAGTTGAGCACGTCAGGACCGTGATAGACCGAGCTGTCGATGATTCCGCCGTAAAGCGTGGCGCCCTTGAGGAAGCCCGCGGTTTCCGGAGCCGTGATGGCGATCGAGCCCATGTAGGTGAGCAAACCATCAAGTCCAGAGCGCGAGTTGATACCGTTCATCGGGACATGTAACACGGTGTTTCCACCTGCGCCCGGAAGGATAGCCCAGCCCGTGTTTGCAACGCCAGCGGCCGCCTGAATCACCTGACTGAACCTGTAAGTGGCCAGCACGCCAGTGAACTGTTTCGGTTCGATGTAGTAGCCATACGAGCGGCTGTAGTTCGGATTGCTGCCAGCATCGAATGTCTCATAGCCATTGGGGTTTTCCCAATAGCCGATCTTGAAATCGAGGCCGCTGCCAACCGGCGTGCGCAACACCACATTTGCCTCTTTGATCCCGAAGTCGGAGTTGCCTTGGGCGAATGCCTGGAAATGAGGATCGTTGACTCTGCCCAAAGTGTCGCGCACTCCCGCCACCACATCACCAATGTCAATATCCGGCAGGTCACTGTCGTCAGCCCAGCCGCCAAGTAGCGAGCCCAGCGAACCGATCACGCCTGCAACTTGCGGCCAAACATCCGATGCCGCGTGGGTGG
>JAXDCU010000184.1:0-11181 GCA_034677645.1 Verrucomicrobiia bacterium | reverse complement strand
CGGAATTGGCACCTATTCACCCATCGACACCATCGCGGCGGATACCTGGCATCGGATCGCTTTTGTGGCCGACCTGAAAGCCGACACGCTAACCTTTTACGTCAACGGAATTAAAGTCCACTCGCGTGCGGCGGATGGATTGGGTGGAAGATGGTCGCTCTATTCGAACCAGGACGACGGCCCCGATCTCCTGCTATTCAACGAACCCTCAGCCACATATACGCACGAACTCTATGTCAGCAGCGTGGCGTTCATCGATCGCGTCCTGAGCGCGGACGAACTCGCGACGCTTGGCGGGCCAAGCGCAAACGGGATTTTCGTTCCGAGCTTCACGCCCGAACCCACCCTGGCGATCCAACCCGTCGCAGGCGACGTCACGGTGTCCTGGCCAGCCGCTTATGTCGGATACGCGCTGGAACAGGCCGACAGTTTGACGCCTCCTCAATGGAAGCCCGTGGCCGGTGTGACCAACAACACCGTGTCCATTGTCGCGGGCGCCATGGCCAAGTTCTACCGTCTGGCTCAATAGCTCAAGTCGCGGATGACCGACTGGATAGCTCACGCCACCTGCGGGCGCGCCGCGGCAGCGGAGCCGCGCGCGTGAGCAAACGGCGGTGGGCGGGGAGGGGGGAAAAGCAGCGAGCGGGCGGCAGGGAAGAGGGTGATCGGTTATCGATGATTGGCTGTTGGTGGGATCAGAGCTTTGGCGGGACAGGCGCTTGGCAGTTGGACGTCATTGGCCCGGCGTGCCTGAGCCGGAGAGTTGGCTGGCCGGCTGGCATGGGCGGCCTGCCTGCCGCAGCGGCGGCGTGGACACGTCCAGCCCTGCCGGCGGTGCGACTCGGCAGGAGTGTCGACCTCCTTCATTCAACTGAGGGTTTACACCGCCCCGGCTTTGACCTTGCACAACGCCTCTTGCTCATGCACAATTCGACCGAGTCGAAAGAGCAAATGCCTAACGCGCAAAAATAAACAAACCATGAAGAAGATCGTTCTAGTATTGGCGGGTCTTGTGGCGGCGGGTGCTGCATATGCCCAGAATGTCCCCTCAGGAATAACAGGGCTGTGGCGGTTCCAAACCGCGGACGATAAACTCGCGGCAACAATAGGCGTGGACCTCGCGACCAGCGATCCCAACAACAGCGCGTGGATGATTGGTCCCTGGACAGTGATCGAGCCTGGGCTGAGCGACAATGGCATCGTTCAGGAAAGGAGTTGGGACTACCTTTCCGTCAATCCCAGCTTCACCGCTAACGGCGGTGGCAGCTATGTGAACGAGTACACGGTTGCCATGGATTACGTTCAGACGAGCGGTCTCACCGGTTGGAACAGCCTGTTCCAGACCTCATGGGGCGGCAATGACAACGACGGCGATCTTTGGACAGATGGAGGAGGGCACATTGGTGTGGGCGCTGTTGGCTACTCAACACTCACCTATGACGCATCCACGTGGCACAGAATCGTATGGTCCGTTGACAACGGCAGCTTTTTCAGAGTCTATGTGGACGGAGCCATATTTCTGGACGGTCCAGGCCAGGAGGTTGATGGTAGATTCTCCCTGTATCCAGATCGATTCAACCTCTTCGCGGATAACAATTGGGAGGACGCGTGGGGTTTGGTCGGAACGGTTGCGACTTGGGATCGCGCTCTGACGAGTGATGAAGTCGCGGCAATGGGCGGCTGGATCGGCGGCGCTGCCGAGCCGACCCCACTGACAATTCCGGAGCCGACAACGCTGTTGCTTCTGGCCATCGGCGGGGTGTGCGGCCTGATCAGGCAGATTCGCAAGTAAGAAAGAGCCTCTTCGACATAGGCGGCGCGTTTGCCAGCGGAATGGCCGGCATGTCTGGCTTGTTGGCGTGGCGGTCTTGATGTTGCATTCGCGAAACTACCTACAACATGCTCCTTGTTACGGTTGAAATACCTTTAAATCAGCTTGCCGGTTCCGAGCGTTAGCGGGCACTATGAGCTGTGACCGGGCAGCCGGAACGGCAGCCATGAAGCGCCCGTAGCTCAGTTGGACAGAGCATCTGCCTTCTAAGCAGAGGGTCGCGCGTTCGAATCGCGCCGGGCGTGCCATTTCTTGCGCGGCACGTCCGTTTCCAGGAACGCCCGGTACCCCGCGTAATGCTCACCATCGAAAACATCGCTGCCCTGGTTGCCCAACACCAGAGTGCCATCGCCGCGCAGGTGCAGGAATTCGAACTGCGCGGACGCTTCCTCCCATTCAACTCTCGTCCATCCATTATGGGCGTTATCAATCTCTCCGCCGATTCCTGGTACCGCGAAAGCGTCTGCATCAGCACTGACCAGGCGGTGCGACGCGCTCGCGTCATTGCCGCGCAGGGAGCGGATATCGTGGACGTGGGCGCCGAATCCTCGCTCTCATACGCGATCCGCGTCGACGAACCTGAGCAAACGAGCCGGCTTCTTCCTATCGTCCGCGAGTTGAGTGACGCCGGAGTTCTTGTTTCAGTGGAGACTTACGGCGTCGACGTGGCGCGCGCGTGTCTGGACGCCGGCGCGTGCATGCTGAACCTGACAGGCACGAGCCAGATCAAGAAAGTGTTCGATATGGTGGCGGCTCACGACGCTGCCGTGGTCATTTGCTACGTCCAAGGACCAAACGTGCGCGACGTCGGGGACTTCGACTTGACATCTGACCCCATTGAGATGATGCGCGAGTTCTTCGCCAGCCAGATAGAATTGGCGACGCGCGCTGGTGTCCAGAGGATTCTTATCGATCCGGGCCTTGGATTCTACTATCGTAACCTCCAGGACAGTGCGACTCGAATCAGCCACCAGATGCGGGTTTTTCTGAACACATTTCGGCTGCGGACCCTGGGATGGCCGGTTTGCCATGCCTTGCCTCATGCGTTCGAGTGTTTTGGCGAGGAGGTGCGGTGCGCCGAGCCCTTCTTTGCGGTGTTGGCGGCACTGGGCAAGACCAGCCTCTTCCGCACACACGAGGTTCCACGTGTCAAGGCCGTGCTCGACACGCTCTCGCTCCACACTCCGCGCGTGTAGCCCCCTCAGAATCCGTGCCGCGCCACCGCCGGCGACAGTTCTCGATTCATCTCCTCGAGACGGTACCCGAAGCCAGGTCCGCGCAGGGAGCTGAGATCGATCTCGCCCTGACGGCGCCGGTAAATCCCGGGATGCACAGCAGCCTCCGGGGCCGAGGCGGCCGGGTAGAATTGCATGCAATTAGTCTCGACCCCCATGATGGTGGCGACGTGCGCGGCAAGGAGCACATGAGGAATCTGAGCCAACATGGGATTGGTCAAGTCTTGAACCATCAGCGCCATGCCGTGAGCCTTGGCCCAGCAGGCGCTCAGGAGCGCGCCGGTCTGGGTCTTGCACGTCTTGAGCGCCACGCCTGACCAACCGAGCTGGCGTCCCAACCGAATAAGGCGCCAGTCATGAGCACTCTCGTCCAGAAACAACGGCTTACGCGCGGCGACACTGCGAACGTCGAGTCGGTGATTCTCGATTTCGTAAGGAAAAGGCTGCTCGACGTAGAGAATCATGCCGTAGATTCGAGGCTGTTCGTCGCGCATCCGATCGAGCAACTCGTTCACGCAGCCAACTTCGGTGACCGTGCAGTTGAAATCGGCGCTCAGCCAGTCGGCTTCGTGCGCGATCGCGATCTTCCCCACACGCACAAGTCGCTCGTAGTCCCAGGCTGGATCGGTGCCGCGCAATTTCACTTTCAGACACCTCAGCCCATCCGCGCGAATCCAGTCCGTCAAGAGAACGGGGTGACAATCATCAGGTTCGCCTCCGGTCAGCTCGTCCGAATCGAGCAAATCCATGCCGCCGACAAGGTGCCAAGCGCGGAGTCGCCGCATTGGTTGTGACACGAGAAAATCGGCTGGATACATTCCGGCGAACGAGATGCCGGTGTCGCCCGCCGGATCGATGTAAGCTGCCAGGTCGCGATTGAGGAAGCGAGCCGTGTAGGTCGAATAGACAGGGAGACCGACCAACTTACCGTAAGCGTCATGAAGTGCCTGGTCAAACACCGAGCAACACACAAGCGCGGCGAGCCACGGCATCGGCTCCGGAGGCGCGTGGTCACCCTGGTTGAACTCGCGCAACAGCTTCGGCAGCGACGCCTTTTGAAAGTCGTGACCGATCTCGAGCGCGTGGCCAGCAGCGTCAAACCGTGCCCAGGCCTCCGACAATTCAATGCAGAATCGCTGGAGCGCGTCTTTCCGGGTATCGTACGGGAGAGCCGACGGCCAGACCCATTGGACACTCAGAGGTGTCTCGCCCCATCCCTCGGCGCGGCGACCGCTAGAGTCGGCTACACACACTCGCGCCCGAGCGCAGACAACTTCGGTGAGCGTTTCCGAGCCAAACTTGAGCGGTATCCGGGTGCGGACGGGAACAAAATACAAGGCGGTGCCGACCACCCGCATGTCTGTTGACCGGCTCATGAACGGCGATCACGCCACAATCAGGGGTGACGATACGTGATACGCGCTTTGTTTAGATCGTAGGGTGACATCTCGATGTTCACCTTGTCGCCGACGGAGATGCGGATGAAGTTCTTGCGCATCTTGCCGGAGATGTGCGCGAGCACTTCATGTTTACCCTGCACTGCCACTCGGAACATCGTCCCGGGCAACACCTGTGTCACCGTCCCAATCAATTCGATCGGTTCTTCTTTCGCCACGTCTTAAGTTCCTGTCTGCTTAACCTCACCGTGCGGGCCCATCAGTCCCTGAGCTGATTCATTGCCTGCCGCGGCGACTGACAATGCCGGGGAGAGTGCGCCGCTTCCCCGCCCCAATCAAGGACGATTTGACGGACCCAATTTCACCTTGCGCGCTGGCGCCCGGCTTCTACGCTCCCTGGTCAGAACTATGGAATACCGCATATCGCAACAGGCCGCCGCGCTCTCAGAGTCGCTCACACTGGCTATAGACGCCAAAGCCAAACAGATGAAGGCCGAAGGCCTTGACGTCGTCGGGTTCGGCGCCGGCGAGCCTGACTTCGACACGCCTCAACACATCAAGGAAGCCGCCGCGCGCGCGCTGGCCGAAGGTTTCACCAAGTACACACCGAGTAGTGGAATACCAGAGCTCCGAAAGGCCATCGCCGACAAGTTCAAGCGCGACAACGGCCTGGACTACAAACCGTCTCAGATCATTGTCTCATCCGGCGGAAAACACTCGTGTTACAATGCCATCATGGCCACATGCCAGGAAGCGGACGAGGTGATAATCCCCGCACCCTACTGGTTGAGTTATCCGGAGATGGTCAAGTTGGCCATGGCAAAACCCGTCATTCTCCCGACAAACGATGCCACGGAGTTCAAGGTCACGCCTGAGCGCTTGCGCGCCGCGATCACTCCACGAACGCGCCTGTTCGTCCTGAATTCGCCCAGCAACCCAACTGGGAGTCTCTACGAACCAACCGAGCTCAAGGCTCTCGGCGATGTCTGCATCGAACACGGTGTTCTGATACTCAGCGACGAGATTTACGAGAAACTGATCTACGACGGGGCAAAGCACGTGAGCGTGGCATCCTTCTCGCCAGCCCACCATGCTCACACGATCGTCACTCATGGTTTCTCCAAGGCCTATTCCATGACCGGATGGAGGCTCGGTTACATGGCCGCGCCAGAGCCGATCGCAAAGGCCGTCGACGCCATCCAAAGCCACACCACCAGTAACCCAACTTCATTCGCCCAAAAAGGAGCCGTGGCGGCTTTGACCGGACCGCAGGACCATCTACCGCTCTGGCTGCGCGAATACGCCAAACGCCGGCTGTACGCCCATCAGCGACTCAATCAAATGCCCGGCATGAGCTGCGTCAACGCCAAAGGCGCGTTCTATCTCTTCCCAAACATCGCCCGGCTTGGGCTCAAATCGACTGAGTTCTGCGCGAGGCTGCTTGAAGAAGAACGTGTGGCGGCCGTGCCAGGGGTGGCGTTCGGCGCCGACGATTACATTCGCATCAGCTACGCCACAAGCATGGCAAACATAGAAAAGGGGTGCGACCGCATTGAGCGTTTCGTCAGACGCCTGGCGGCGTGACACGATCTCAATTCCGGTTCTCAACCGGTCCGGCCCCTGCCGAGCCGGCCAAGAACCTGGGTTTCTGTTGGGGTGTTACCCTGTCACTCCGTGCTCAGACATTCCCGGGGCTTGGTTTTCGCTTTTGCTTTACCCGGCGGCGCTCGCCGTACCGGGCGAACCAACGGCGTGCTTCTTCCAATAGCGTGCCCGGCGGATGGTCTTCGAGCCAGGCCCGGAGCCGTTCTTCAGAGATTGGGATGTCAACGACGGTCGCCTGTGGCGGCAATCCGTTGAACAGATTCACGACTGCCGCCAGCGAATCGAAAACAGCGTCATCGAGCTCCTCAGGCCGGCCCGACGACAGATATACGTTGATATCCACCCACATGCCGTCCGGCCGAAGCACGAACAGACTCTCACGCGCTTCCTCATCGCCGATGGCATAACCCGTCTGCGTGACCAGATAAGGCCCGCGCTTTTCGGCGCCTACACCTAGGTCCCACACCCGCGCTTTCTGATAGTCGTTTGTGATTGATGCCATCCCGCGCAATTCTCTCGACCAAGTTGTGATTTTGGAGGAATCATCAAGGAGCTCGGCACACCGCGGCGGCCCAATGCCCGTCACCAGGCGCCGCGACCTCAACCCAATCGCCGCCGACAATCGCATCGCACCGTCCCCATTCACCCGAAGCGATTTCGACCCACCGGACCGCATAACGGCCCTTGCATTCGCGCATGTCCAGCTCCACCTTGCCCCCGTTCGGGCAATACAGGGCATACGCGCTGCCTGGTTTCGCGGCCAGGTAAGCTTCATTCGCGTCTCGGTTTCGCAGAAGATCGAGCGCCGGGCTCAATTCCCATGGATTGACGAGGGAGACCAGCTTCCGTGCGGCCCGAATCGACGCGGCCGCAGAAGCCGAAAAACCAAGTCCAGAGTCGGGCCTGTGGAACCTTACCGCCGCGGCGCCGCCGATTAGATGTCGCCACCAGCGTTCGAGACCGTCGCGGCTGGTTCCGAACCGGCCGCCGTCGGCGCCGTAGGTCTTGACTGTATTGATGGGGCGCGGGTGTTTCGAGAGGTACGATCGAGCCCACAGGAAGTTATCCCAGTGTTGTTGGCCTTTCTGGTGATTGTTCTGCGAGATGTCAACGAAATCGAACCGATCAGGATGATCGAAAGTGCGCTTGTGATGCGGCCCCTGTAAGTTCCAATCGTCCCACATCTCGGTCACAAACGCTTTGACGCCGGCGTCCTTGGCGCGTGTCTTAATGAAGTCAGCCCAGTAGATCGACCAGGCCTCGTCCCCAGAGGTCTCGTTGTCGATACAGTAGAGCACGTGGGGTTGTCCGAGCGCGTATCGCAGCATCTGGGCCACGAATCCTTCCTGGTATCTGAAAACCACTCTATTGTGCCGCTGATGGGGCGTGGTGAAGAAGAACGGCTGCTTGTTTTGGCCGGGATGGTCCGGATAGCGCGGCGCAAATCCAGATTCCTTGTATGTGTAGTTTATGTTGTTCGTGGGGTTGTAAGGGTGCTTCTCCCAATTCTCCCGCGAATAGTCGAACCGATCCCACACCTCGATCTGCACGACGATGTCCCGTTCGCGTGTCCAGCGCATCAGGTTCTCAAACCGCCGCCAATACTCTTCATTCCACTGACCAAGATCGTACCTACCGTCCGTCAACCGCTTGAACGGATAGACTTCGAATCCCTTGTCAGGTCGGTCGCTCATTGTGTTCCGAATGTAGTTGCCGCCGGCACGCGCTATTTCGGCCAAGTGCTTCTCGAGTTCGGGAATCTGAAATAGGTTGTCATCTTCGCTGCCACCCAGCAGCATGAGAGGCTGGCCTTGATACTGCCAGTACCAAGGATTCGCCGCACAAGGGCGGATGCGCTCCTCATTCCGTAGCCCGGACGGCTCGGACGCAAGGACCGAGATCGTCATGCCCACGAACAGGATTGTCGCGCTGACTTTGTTGGCTTTCACAAGCTTCTTTCTCTAAAGGCTTCTTGCCTCAAAACAAGTCGAGACGTCATATGCAACTGACCCAATCCGAGAATGGCTTGGTATGATGCGCTGCACAAGCCAGTAGTCGCGATGTTGAGCGGGCTGGAATGAGTTTGCAAATCGATGGCGGACCCGACAGCTTGGACTCGGCATGCTGTCGGACCACAAGATGCGCCCACCGCTCTCGGCTGAATCACCGACAACTTCAGGGCCCTAATGCCTCACGCCACCTCGACACCCATGAAGCGCGACATTCTATTCCTAATCATCGGCCTGTTTCCGGTGACAATGCACTCACTCCAAGCCGCCACGACGTCGACTCGGAAACCGAACATCCTGTTCCTGTTCGCGGATGACCAGAGAGCGGACACGATCGCCGCTCACGGCAATTCACACATCAGGACACCTAACCTGGACAGACTGGTGGCCACCGGTTTCAGTTTCCGACGCAACTACATCTTTGGCGCCAATAGCGGCGCCGTCTGCATGCCAAGCCGAGCAATGCTCATGAGCGGCAAGACCTGGTTTCACGTGAACAATGATCTCGGAACCGCGAAGTTGTTCCCCGAACTCCTCGGCGAGAATGGCTATGTCACGTTCGGCACCGGCAAGTGGCACAATGGCGAGCGCTCCTGGCTTCGCGCATTCCAGCAAGGCAAAGCCGTCATGTTCGGTGGCATGTCGGACCACACAAAGGTCCCCGTCCGAGACCTCGACCCGAAAGGGCATCTGACTGAGCAGCGGATCGGACACAAGTTCTCCAGCGAGTTGTTCGCCGACGCCGCCATCGAGTTCCTCAGGAACTACAGCGATACCAAGCCGTTCTTCGTTTACGTGGCTTTCACCGCCCCACACGATCCGAGAATGCCTCCCCTGCACTATCGCGAAATGTACTATGAAAGTCGGCCGCCGCTTCCACCAAACTTCCTTCCCCAACTCCCCTTCGACAACGGGATGATGGCAGGCGGCCGCGATGAGAACCTCGCTTCATGGCCTCGCACTGAGGCTGTAATTCGAGACCAGCTCGCCGAGTACTACGGACTCATCACGCACCTCGACGAACAGGTGGGCCGCATTCTAGTCGCCCTCAAGGAAACTGGTCACGGGCAGGACACTTTGGTTGTCTACGCCGCCGATAACGGCCTCGCTTTGGGCAGCCACGGGCTTCTCGGCAAACAGAGCGTCTACGAGCACAGCATGCGCGTGCCATTGATCATCGCCGGACCGCGTGTTCCGGCGGGCAAAGACACTCGCGCGTTTACTTACTTGCTGGATGTGTACCCGACTCTGTGCGACGTGATTGGGATTCCACCCCCGGTTGACCTTGACGGCGCAAGCCTACGTCCTTTGTGGGAAGGAACAAAGAACCAGATTCGCGACTCGGTCTTTCTTCCATTCACGCGGATACAGCGGGCAGTTCGCGACGATCGATGGAAACTCATTCACTACCCCAGAATCTGTCACCAGGAACTGTTCGACCTCGAAACCGATCCGCATGAAAGCACTAACCTCATCGCCCGCCCGGAGGCCGCTCCCCACACCCAACGTTTAGGACAACTCATGCGTGAGTGGCAGACCAAGGAGGGCGACACTCTCGGACTGCCCACTGAACGCAAGGCGCCTCCCTCAATTGACCTGACGGGCCAAAAGCGCGATCCGGACCAATGGCAACCAAAATGGATAGTGAACAAGTACTTTGCAGCTGAGAACTGAGAACTGAGCATCAGAACCGGACTCGTGCCGAAAGCGGCTCGGCTGGAGCCTCGCCCTACCGGGGAATGCACAGGTTCATGGGGAGCCTCCTCGTTTCCGCGGACTCGCCATGTGAGCCTGAACCTGGTCGTAACCGCACTGTGACGACTCGTGCGAGTTTCTCGCAACTTCACCGTTACGGGCGTTTGGCCGGTCGGCCGTCCGTGTCCAGCAACTGGACCGGACCATAGCCCAAGTCTCGCACCGAGGATTCGACTTTCTCGCGGTCGCCCACGATAACCCACACCAACTTGTCGGGTTGCACCAGCGTCTTGGCTGCGCGAGTGACCGTCTCGTCGGTCTGGGCAAGCACGCTCTTGGCGTATTCGGCCCAGTAATCGTCCGGGAAGTTGAACCTGACCATTTCCCCAAGCGATGACGCTACGGCGGACATTGTTTCCCAGCGCCCCGCCAACTCAAGAGCAGCCTGTTTCTTGGACTCGGCCACCTCCACCGGCTCAGGCGGACGCGAGCCGATCACGCCGGTCAGCTCCTGTTTGATTTCCCTCATTGCATCGGCGGTCTTGTCGGTTTGCACAGGGGCGACAGCGAAAAAGGGCCGCTGACCGCATGCATCGAACACGACAGTTGATGCGCCGTAGGTCCAGTGCTTGTCCTCGCGCAAGTTCATGTTAACGCGCGAGGTGAACTTACCACCTAGAAGCGTGTTCACGATTTCCATGGCCCGCTCTTCGGGATTCGCCTTTGGCGCAGCGAGGTGAGCGGCAAATACGACCGACTGTTCCGCTCCAGCTTTGTCAATCAAGTACACCGGGCTGCCGGAACGCATCGGCACGGACTTCAGCTCTTTTGGCGTCAGCTCGCCTCGGTTCCATCCGCCAAATCGCGAGCGCACCATGGCCATGATCTCGTCCGCCGTCGTATCACCAACCACGATTAGCGTGGCATTGTTCGGTTTGAACCACATGGAATGAAAACGGCGCAGGTCGTCGCCGCTTAGCTTCTCGGTCGAGGCCTCCGTGCCCGATCCGGTCATTGGCGCGCTATAAGGATGGCCGTCGCCGTAGAGGAGGCGCGGCAGGATGCGAAGCGCCATCGAGTTGGGCGTGACTTTCTCCTGTTGGATTGACGCGAGACGTTCTTTCTTGAGCCTGGCAAGTTCCTTCTCGGGAAACGCGGGATTCAGAATGATGTCCTGGCACAAGTCCATCGACTGTTCGAGCGTGGCCTTAAGCGTATTAAGTGTGATGACGCACTGGTCGAGATTCGCTCCGGTGCTGAGTTCGGCGCCGAGCGTCAGGAGTTCGTCACTGATCTTGAGGGCGTCGCGTTTGCTGGTGCCTTCGTCCAACATCTCCATCGTCATGCTCGCTAGGCCGGGTAGATCGGGCGGGTCCGCGGCGTATCCGGCATCGATCAACAATCTGAGG
>JAXDCU010000183.1:0-18434 GCA_034677645.1 Verrucomicrobiia bacterium | reverse complement strand
ATAAAGAAACTCGCCCGCCCGAAGTACGCGCTCTCTCAACTCGCGGCTAAAGGGGCGTCCGATCAAATCGCCAAGCCGCAGTGCCCACAAGTAATCGTGCAACATCACACGATGATAGTTGGCTGAGTGCTGAGAGAATCCGCCATCGTCGTAGATCAGCTTGCGGCCAAGACGCTCGATCCAATGCCGACCGCTCTTCTCCCATGGCGCGCTCGAACGTAGCTCGGGGAACAGCGCGCCGATCGTCCAGAGCCCCAGTGCCTCGCTTATCCCGTGATTGTTTGCCTGGCTTAAGGCATAATTCATGTTCGCTGCAATTCGTTCGCCAGACACCGCGAGCATTTGGACCAGCATGAGTAATCGCGCTGGTGTGGTGGCCGGACTTCCGAGGAAACCGTGGAGAGCGAAGCACCATGCCATCGCCCGAAACGCCGTTTCCTGGCCGCACATCCACTGTGGACCCTGATTTGGGAGATTGTGGACGCGCCAGTCCTCGACCAGTCGCCAGAACAGTTCAGCCCAGCCATCGTCGCCGTCCCGCCAATAGGCCCGGACCAATGTGTAAGCGAATGTGAACCGGCTAAGTTCCCAAACGCACTTGACGTCGCCCTGGGCGAAGTGGTCAATCCGACTCCAGTGTTCGCTCTCCAAGCCCAAACCAGTGCTCTGGCTCCCACGGAACTGTCCTCCCAACTGCTTGTTCCAGCGCTCTTCAACCTTCGGCTTGGCTGCTGTCTTCTGCGAGTCATTCGACACGCCAGTCCCCGCCGCAAACCCACTCTTGTCCGCGAAATAATCCCGATGCCACTCCGGTGGGACTCCGCACTGATGCCACGTCCGCGAAAAGAATGGGAACTCGCCGCGCGCCATGCGTTGCGCTTGCAAGATGGGATTCGTATCCGGCGTGTCCCACTGCGGCAGCAGTTTCCTGTACAGTCCGGCGTCTGACGACCCAAAAAAGAAACGCGGCGCTCGAGTGCGTCGGTAAGCCAGGTAGGCTTCCGGCTCACTGAGCGCCGGATCGTCGAGCAGTTGTTCTAAGGGACGGCTAGCCCACTCACGGATTGGCCAGCGACGCGCAAACCAGCCTGATCTGACTTTCGCGGCGTGCCAGGCGCGAAACGCGACCCAGCCCAGCCCGTGGTGGCGGACCAGTTCAGGAACGTGGCGGGAAGTCGCGGGCAGGGGCAAGTAAGCAGTGAATGGTGAGGTGTGAATGGTGAATGGCTGAACCGCTATCGGTTGTCAGTTATCGGGTGTTGGTTGCCGGCCATCGGTTAAAACGGTGGCTGGTGAAGAGTGAGAAGTGATTGGTGGAAGGGTTATCGGTTATCGGTTATCGGTCTTCTGCCGTCTCGTTCTCCTTCCTCTGCTTCCCGCCTAAAGGCGGAACTCTGACAGGCTGTTCACCAGTCACCCATCACTATTCACCCTTCACTTGCTGTTTCCCCGCCGCTTGCTTACGCGCGCGGCTCCGCCCCCCCGGATAACCAATAACCGATAACGGTTTCACCCTTCACCCCTCACTCATCACCCTCGCCGCTCCCTGCTCCCTGCTCCCTGCTCCCTGCTCCGTGCTCCCTGCTCTCCCCCTCACTCCTCACCTCTTCACCACCCCCGCTATTCTCTCCGCCGCTTTCCCATCCCACAAAGGCGGTACTTTGCCCCGTTTCCCTCGGCCACCAAGAATCGCGTCCAGTTCCTCATGCATTCTGGCCATATCATGGCCGAGCAGGAGATTTGTCCCGATGTCGACCGTGACCGGTCTTTCTGTGTTCTCCCGCAACGTGAGACACGGCACGCCCAGGTACGTCGTCTCTTCTTGTATGCCGCCCGAATCGGTGATCACAACCGTTGCCCTTTGCTGGAGACCGAGGAACTCGAGGTACCCGATCGGCTCCAGAAGCACGAGTCGGGCGGGATTCCGCGGTTGGAGACCCAGGTCGGCCATGCGCTTGCGCGTGCGCGGATGAATTGGGAAAATGACTCTGAGCCGCGCGCTCACTGCTTCGAGTGCCATGAAAATGTGTCGCAACATCTCAGGCTCGTCCACATTCGAAGGCCTGTGAAGCGTGACAAGCGCGAATGGCTCTTCGACACTCACAACGGTCGGCGGTCGCGCCTGTGGAAGAAGCCTGACCAGCGTGTCGATCATCACGTTGCCGACCAGATGGACTTTGGCGGCCGGGACACCTTCGCGTTCGAGGTTTTGGTTCCCGTCCTCGGACGGCGTGAATAGCAGATCAGCCAACTGATCAGTGACTAGCCGATTAATCTCTTCGGGCATCGTGCGGTCGAATGATCGCAGTCCCGCCTCGACGTGGCCGACCGGTATGCCCAACTTAGCGCAGACCAACGCGGCTGCCACGGTTGAATTGACGTCGCCGTAGACAAGAACGCGGTCTGGCCGGTCGGCAAGCGCCACCTCCTCGAACCGCATCATGATCTGGGCCGTCTGTTGGGCGTGGCTACCCGACCCGACTTCGAGATTCACGTCTGGACGCGGCATGCCGAGCTGCTCGAAGAACACATCTGACATGTTCGCATCGTAATGCTGGCCAGTGTGGACCAGGCGCTGAGCGACGCTGCGCCTCTCGAGTGCGCGCCAGACCGGGGCGGCCTTCATGAAATTCGGCCGGGCGCCGACTGTGTGAAGCACATTCACCTGTGCGGATGCCTTGTTTGGATCAGAACGGTGAATAGTGAAGAGTGAGGAGTGAAGGGTGAATGGTGAAGGGTGTTCACTTATCTGGCGCGCCGGTAGTCGGTATCTGAGGCGTACTTGCAGAAATCATCGGCACGGTCGAGCATGCGGGACAGCATTGCGCCGATTCCGCGCCACTGTTGATCGACTTCTGTATACTCGCTCGCGTCGACGTATCCGCAGTCCAGTGCATGATCAAGCCACGCCTGGGTCTCATGAGCTTCGCCCAACGCCTCGTCGATCTTGTTGATGAATGCCGCTTTGTAGCGCCTTCGGGCCCACGCTTCAGCGACCAGCGCGTTGACCGCGCGCGAGGAACGCCTGAGCTGATCTGTCAGACTGTAGCGTTCTTCCGGGGGGAACGCCTTGGACCGCTCGAACAGCGTCTTCGCTGCCGCTCGCGCAGCCTGATAAACGCGCAACTCCCTGAACGACTTGGCCACTTGTGTCCCCATGCGCCCCACTGGCACAAATCACCTATCACACTTCACTCTTCACTCTTCACCGATCACCCTCTTCCTCCACGCTTCATATACCTCCGTGAATATGTCCCTCAAATCCTTTGTAATCTCCCAACCTGGGTAATGCTTCTTCATCTTCTCCAAATTCGAGATGTAGCAGATATGATCCCCCTGCCGGTTCTGGTCCACGTATTCCCAGGACCTCTTGCGGCCGGAGATTTCCTCGATGAGCGCAAAAGCCTCGAGAATGCTGATCGAGTTCGCTCGGCCGCCGCCCAGGTTGTAAACCTCACCCGCGCGCGGAGCTTCAACGAACCGACGCATGAATTGCGCCACATCGAAACTGTGGATGTTGTCCCGCACCTGTTTCCCCTTGTAGCCATAGACCTTGTATGTGCGCCCCTCGAGGTTGCACCTGATCAGGTAACTCAGGAACCCGTGCAGCTCGACCCCGCTATGGTTCGGGCCAGTCAGACACCCGCCGCGCAACGCGCACGTGGGCATGCCAAAGTACCGACCGTACTCCTGGACCATAACGTCCGCCGCAACCTTCGACGCGCCGAATATCGAGTGCTTGCTCCGATCGATCCGGAACGTCTCAGGAATGCCGTCCGCGTACGCCGGGTCCGCGTAGTCCCAGCGCGTGGGCAGTTCGCGCAACGGAATCTCGTTCGGCCCGTCGCCATAGACCTTGTTCGTGCTCATATGGACGAACGGCGACTCCGGACACGCCTGTCGCGCCGCCTCCAATAGGTTCAACGTGCCAACCGCGTTAACATCGAAATCGTCAAACGGCCGGCTTGCCGCCAGGTCATGACTCGGTTGAGCCGCCGTGTGGACGATCGCGTGAGGCTTGATTTCCCCAACCAGCGCCCGCAGACCTGGCCGGTCACGCACGTCCAGCTCGTGATGACGAAATCCGCGATGCGCGGTCTGCAGGCGTTTGAGATTCCAGCGTGTGTCACCCCCTGAGCCGAAGAAATCGGCCCGCATATTGTTGTCTACGCCGTGGACCTCCCAGCCTTCGGTTGCGAAAAAACTGACAACTTCGCTACCGATCAAGCCGCTTGAACCTGTGACGAGGATTCTCTTCATGAACGTATTTGCGAAACGACATCAGAAATCAGAGGACGGAGGACGGAAGACAGAGGACGCAGTCTCGCAGGTTAGAATCAGATGATTCCGCAGCACTTGATTAGGGAGGCGAGCAAGTGTCCAGATTAGTCCACCCGAGTTCCGAAGGTTTTGTGGTTCTTCAGGTCACCAATCGACCGGTTATTCATTAAGTGATTACTGATAAACCCTCCTCGCTTCCGCTGGTTCCGACCTGGCGACGCAACTCGCTCGCGTGCGTGCGCCGAGACGGCTTGCCGAGCATAGCAATCGGTACCAAAAGGAATGTTCCGTACCGGGGAGCAAGTCTGCCAGTTGGCACGATCGCACCAATGGTCGGCCAAGTCTAATCAGAGTAAGCCGGGGCGATGGGTGGTTACCAGGCGTGCATGGATCGAGCCTTCAACCGCAACGAACTATCATTACGTGCTTTTGCGGACATTCATCAGGCGCCACGCACAACTCGGCCGATCATGCTCGCCCGGAACATCCGCAAAAAAGGAAAGCCATTAACAGTCCTCTCATAGAGCACTCCCAGCATAAACAAGAGGGGACTGAAGACCAGGTAGCCGGGGAATGATTCGATATACTCCAGTTCGACCAAAGACAACCCCGGGCAATTCCTCAGGATTTGGCACAGTTGACGTTTGCTGTTGGCGCGGTAGTAAGTCCGGAACGTTTCTTCAGGACATAAGCCGCGTTTGGTAGCCATCCAGTTGTGAAATCGTTGCGGTGTCAAAGCCGCGATCACGCTCACATAATGCCATCGGCTAGGCGTAATGAAAATGAATGGGGCACCCGGTTTCAAAACCCGCCGCAGTTCACGAAAGACGAGAGTAGGGCTGTATAGATGCTCGAGCACGTATCGGCTGAACGCGCAGTCAATGCTACTGTCAGCCAGGAAAGGCATGTTGTTCGAACCGCCAATATGGAATTCAGTGAGATTTGGGTTTTGCGCTACGGACGAGTCGACATCAACTCCGATAACTTGTTTCGCTTTGTATTTGAGGGAGTGTTTGAACCGGCGACCGCTTCCGGCGCCTACGTCTAGTACCCGACTTCCGGGTGTAATGGCCGCCTCAATTCGCGCAATTAACAATTGGTCTGTATTAACCGGTCGCGGATAGAAGTTTCGCCTCAGCCGAATGATTGTGGGTGAACTCATAAGAGAAAACTACCGGAAATCGATGCTGTAGCGAGGACGGCTCGCTGTAGCCTGCGGCAGATGCTCCCCCGTGATTCTTGATACCGGGCGTCCAACTACTGGTCGTGTTGACCTTGTCCGTACCGCTTGCTGACGCTCTCGGCTCCGTTTCCCCCGATAACCAACAACCAATAATCAACAACCGATAACCCCTCCCACCCTTCACCAATCACGCCTCACTATTCACTCTCCTCTCCCCGCTCCCTGCTTACGCGCGCGGCTCTGTTGTTCCCCCTGATAACCATCAACGGATAACCACCAACCCCTCCCACCCATCACGGATCACGCATCACTGGTTTCCATCAACCGCCGGTCCAGGGCCTGCTCGAAGCTGACAAGTTCACGCACTAGAGCATTGTAGCGCGAATAGGCATCGCCTCTCTCATTTCGCAGGAGCCGGTAGAGGCGCAGTTCAGCTTCGGGCGCCACCGAGGACACGGAGCGGGGCGCCAGTCCGCTCCGACGCATCCGCTTCCAGGCGATACTCACAAGACAAGACGGGACGGTGCATCGGCTGAATTGAAGATCAAGCAGGCCCTGCCTGACCAACGCTTCGCCGGGCAAGCCGCGCATCAGATCATCCGAGTTCATCGCGGAAATGAGTGACAGCCTCGCGAAAAGAGGCGGCGTCCACTGCAGGGTAGCGGATCAATTGCGGTTCGATTACATCAAACAGCTCATGCAGGCGGTCCTTTTGGATCAGCCCGGCGCGCAACATGGACTGGACATCCAAGAGATCGCGGTCGTGACCTCGCTGTAGTTTGGCCAACGCCTGCCCGTAAGGATCGTAGTGAAAGAACTCAACTTGGCCATGACGCGCAATGAACAAACTGCGATCTTGCCAGGCTGGAAGCGCCGGAATGAACTGGTCCGGACAGGCCAGCTCAACATTAATATCCAGTTCATTCTTCAATCTGGCAAGTGTCTCGAAGAAACCGGGCGGTTCTGGGTCGGCCTTCAGGTCCACGTCAATAGTCATCTCTCGCCAGCCGTGGAGCACTGAGGTGGCTCCGCCCGTGAGGTAAACCCGGCCCGGTCCATGAACGCCTCTACCCAGCTCCGCCATGAACTTCTCCAGTTTGCTTCTGTCTGTCTCAGCGCGCATCACCTGTCCCTCTGTCGCTCCTCGCCCCTGGTGCCCCCCGATAACAAATAACCGACAACCGATAACCCTCCCACCCTTCACTCTTCACCGATCACTCATCACAACCTTTTCCGCCCTCGGCACAAGGGGTCTGCACCAAGCCGCTTGCTCACCCGCGGTACTCTGGCGGACACCTCAGTCAGCCTGCCAGAGTCCCGCCTTCAGGCGGGCTGGATGTAGATGTATAGCCAGGAACCGACAACCTCTTCACCGATCACTCCTCACTCTTCACTCTTCACTTTTTACCCCCTCCTCTAGCCGCACCAGTCGCCCCTCCCTTGCCGCCGTCACAGCCGCAAAGCTGGCCATAGTCACATTCACCAGCTCAGCCAGCGGGATCAGCGGCTGGCCACCCGCCGACACCCGCCTGACGAACGCGGCGAACTCGGCACCATGCCCTTTGTCCTGGCGCCAGGTCGTGAACCGCCGGAAACCTCGGAATCCGAACCCGACCGTGCGGCGGAAATTCTCGAGTCGAACCACTCTGCCTTGCGAAAACACTTCGAGCGTTTCTTTCGGATACACTTTCGGGCCGTTGGCAAAATAATTCACCGTGCCTACCGAGCCGTCTTCGAACCCCAGCACGATCGACATCTTATCGTCCGGCGTGACCGTGCCGCGCCCCATCGTCACAGCGGACACAGTGCGTACCAGGCTGCCAGTGAGATAGACCATCAGATCGATAAAATGACAAGCTTCGCCAATGATCCTCCCACCGCCCCTGACAGGGTCATGCACCCAGTGATCAGGCGGCACGTAGCCGGCGTTGACCGTCATCGTCATTGCCAACGGCTCGCTGCGGCTCTGAAGCAGTTCCCGGATGCGCGCCGTGTGCGGACTGAACCGGCGATTGAAACCGACCATGAGAAGAAGAGGGTGAGGTGTGATGAGTGAGGAGTGCGCAGATGCTCCTTCTGAAACTCCGGCATCCGAAACTCCGCCTCCCGTCCTCCGTCCCCCGCTCCCTGCTCCCCGCTCCCTGCTCCCTGCTCCCCGCTCCCCGCTCCCTGCTCCCCGCTCCCCGCTCCGATACACTTCAACTATCCGCTTCAACTCCTCGACACTCATCGCCAACGGCTTCTCCACAAACGCATGCTTGCCCGCCTGTAATGCCTCGCAAACAAACCGCGCGTGGAGATTATGTCCCACTGCGATGAACACAGCGTTGACGTCGCCGTCGCCGAGAACTTGTTTGTAGTCCGTGACCGCTTCGGCTGCGCCGAACTTGCGCGCAAGATGCGCCGCAGCCGCACCGTTGAGATCGCACACATACTTGATCTGAGCGCCAGTCCGAGCCAGGGCCGGCATAAGCGTCATCTTCGAGAAATTGCCGGCGCCGATCACACCAACCACGGCACGACCCGCACCGACACTCGGCAACGAGCGCAGGACCACTTTTTGCTCAGAGCGGACCTCATCCGGGTATTGAAGAACGACTCCCAATGCGTTCGGGTCCGACCCGACAGTAGCGTAGGCCTGTGCCGCCTGTTCGAGCGGATACCGGTGAGAGATCATCTCGTCCACCTTGAGCCGCCCGGTGGCGATCAGGTCCAGCACAGCCTCGAAGTTTCGCTGCTCGGTCCAGCGCACGAACGGCAGCGGATAATCCTGGCCGCCCTGTTCGTATTTCTCGTCGTACCGGCCTGGACCGTACGAGCACGAAACCTGGAACGTCAGTTCCTTTTCGTAAAAATCGCTCCGGCGCAGGTTCAATCCCACGACGCCAACCAGCACGATCCGGCCCCTCTTCCTGCACATTTGAGCCGACTGATGGACAATGTCGTCCGTTTTAGCGGACGCCGTGATCAGCACTCCGTCCACACCGCGCCCATGTGTCCAGGTCATTGCGGCTGCCACAGGATCGCCACCGGCAGCCGGATTGACAGTGGTGGCGCCGAACCTGCCAGCCAGTGCGAGCCGGTCCGGGTTGATATCGATGCCCAGCACTTCGCAGCCGTTCGCGCGCAGCAACTGAACCGTGACCAGACCTATCAGACCCAGCCCATAGACAACGAAACGTTCGCCCAATGTTGGCGCGATCAGCCGGACGCCCTGGAGCCCGATGCTGGCCAGAACGGTGAACGACGCTTGCTCGTCCGTGACGCCGTCCGGTATCCGTGCGCACAGATTGTACGGCACCGACACCAGCTCCGCATGCGGCCCGTTGCTGACCACCCGGTCGCCCGGCCGAACCACGGGACCACAGGACCACAAGACCACGGGACCGTGCTCCCCGCTCCCCGCTCCCCGCTTCCCGCTCCCCGCTCCCACCACTCCCACATTGCAGTATCCCAGTGGCAGCGGCTCATCGAGTCGATTGAACACCGCTTCGAGTGTGGGCAGCAAACCGTCGGTGCGTATCTTGTCGAGGACCTGTTGAACCTTCTCAGGCTGCGCTCTAGCCTTGCCGATCAGACCAGCTTTGCCGAACTCGACCAACATGCGTTCGGTCCCGGCCGAGATGAGACTTACTCGCGTCCGGACAATCAACCGACCCGGCACGGCAATGGGCGCCGGCACATCGACCACCTCAGTTGCGCCAGATCGGAGGTTTTGGAGGACTTGTTTCAAGGGAAGCAGGTTATCGGTTACCGGGGTGAACAGAGCCGCGCGCGTGAGCAAGCGGCGGGGCGCGGGGAGGCGAGAGCAGGGGGCAGGGAGATCGGAGCAGCGAAGCAGGTTATCGGTTGTCGGTTATTGGTTATCGGGGGCCTGGTAGGGCGAGGCTCCAGCCGAGCCGCTCACAGCCTGTGCAGTATATCGCGGCCCGGCTCCGCAGGAGCGTCGCCCTACCGCACGGTCCAAGGCGCCAAAACGTGTTCACAAGAACAAAGAGGCTTCCCATGAACCGTGCCTCCCGGAGCGCGGCCTTCAGGCCGCTTCGACACGCTATCGCCCGGACGCGCGGAAGCGGGCTAAAGCCCGCGCTCCCAAACGGTTCATGGTCCCGATGCGTGACAAGTCGCTTGTCATCAAGTCTTCCCATGAACCGCAAGGTAGGGCTGGACCATTCTTGTTCCACGCGGAGGCGCTGAGCGCGCGGAGGAGGGATATCAGGCTGGGTTTTCTCCGCGCTCTGTGCGCCTCCGTGTGAGAAAAAGAAAAGCACGTCTCGCGCGGAGTCGCGGAGTCCGCGGAGGAAGAGGTTTAGTTATCGGTTGTCGGTTATTGGTTATCGGGGGGCCCGGTAGGGCGAGGCTCCTGCCGAGCCGCCGTGTGCGCGGGGAAGTGATTGGTGGAATTGGTTGTCGGTTATCGGGGTGATCAGAGCCGCGCGCGTGAGCAAGCGGCCTTCTGAAACGATCCGTAAGCCGCGGTCTAGGACTGCAGCACCTCGCGATAGACCCGAAGAAGAGCTTCCGAACTGTCCTCTACTGCTCCTGATTCCGGAACGTGTGTTTGCTCCGCGGTCGCCAAAGCTGACCGCAATGCATCGACATCACCAGACCGGAAGAGCAGACAACCAGCGGGCCTCGGGACGGCATCCGATGCAACAACGCGTTTCCCAAGCGCCAGCGCCTCCCGTAAGGCGACAGAGTCACCATCCGTGAGCGTGGGGCGTACGAAAACGCTCGCTCGCAGCATTTCCCGCTGGAACTCGCTGGACGTGAGGTCACGGTGGATGGTGAGCTTGAACGGGTAGCTGCGGTTTATTAGCTCAAGCAAGTTGTTGAAGTACGGATGGTCATAGCGTGTATAGAAGGCCAGCACCAGTTCACGGATATCAGCCAATGGCCACGCAGCGTTGAGCAAACCCTCCCAGAAGTAGGTGCTCGTGGCGAATCCGCTGGCCAGAAACACACCGCGTTCTGCGGTTGGCTTATCGCAGACCGACTCCCCTGGCGCCTTCAGGAACGCTGGGATGACTGAGATTCGGTGTTCCGCTATACCACATCTCTTTGCCAACGTATCTCGAATGGCCTGACTGACGGCTATCACTCGCGAGACGCGGCGGAAGCCAACACGAAACATGGAGCGTTCGCAAGCGGTCGCATCGGCGATTCGCTTGGGGAAGGAACCGCTGTGGACGGTGAGCAAAACAGCTTTTGGACCCGCAAGCAGAGCAACGCCAGGGAACATTAGCCAAGCGCGGCCACCCGCCGAGATGTGGATATGAACAACCCCGCGCTCATGCTTACGCGCGGCTCGGAGAAGCCGGATCATCGTTGACAGCCGGTTGCCGCAATGATAGCCAAATGGGAACTTTGGAGCCTCGGTCCCCCGGCGACTGGTTTCATAAGCCTCGACGCTCCACCCCGATCTTGCCAGAAGGTGGCAGAGCCTTTCCGCGTGGACTGTAATACCGCCTTGTGGTGGTGGAAAAGCAGCGACTACCATAGCTGTCGGCATAGCCAAGTTTTACGGTTCAGGGCAACCTAGAAGTGCTTGATCTGGCTGTGCTTGCCACTATTGCACCAGTTCAGCATCGCGGTGCGTTGAGACCGGGTGTTCCTGGCGGCAGGCCTTTAGTTGCTCAACACTCAAACGTGACCCGACCGCATACAGAGCCCGCTCGTGCTCGAGGACTTGCTCGATGCTCCAGCGCCAACGGATGACCCTCGCCGGTACGCCTCCTGCGACGCAGTAAGGTGGCATGGATCGGGTCACCACGGCCCCTGCGGCCACGATAGTGCCACGACCGATTCGGACTCCTTTCAAGATCACCGCGCGTGCCCCGACCCACACGTCGTCTTCCAGCCAGACAGGTTGGTCATCTTCCGGTCTCTTCTCCTTCACGGTGCCCATGAATCGCCCCAACACACGTGTGTTGTGGTCTCCACCTACGACGGACACATAAGGTCCGAACATCACGTGGTTGCCTAGGAATATCCGACTATCGGTTGCTGACATGTACGCGCCTTGGCCAATGTAGACGTGGTCGCCGACACTGATGGTCCCGTAACTGTATGATCCGTCAGGGTCGAAGTGGAATCGTGCGCCATGCGCCGCAAAAAGCGGCCGAAGGAAGAACATCAATAAAGAGCGGCGCACCCTTCGCCCCTGATGCAGAATCCAGCCGGGAGCCTGGGTTAGGCGCTGCAATGAAAGCCCCATATTATCTCGGTGCGGCGGTCTCGTACTCTCGGCAAAGGATGTCGCGCACTTTCCAGGTTTGCTCGACCACGGCCCAGCACACTCGATGCTCGCGTGATTATCACTCGAGCTGGAGATTTGTCACTGGTCCCCATGTTTTCCGACAAAGTTGTACTGGCTATGCATCTGCACCCAGCCCGCCTGAAGGCGGAACTCTGGCAAGCTGTCGCCTGTGTTGTCCGCCAGAGTACCGCGTTTACGGGGTCTCTAACGGTCACCGTGCTATGTCTGCCTTCTCCAGACACCATCGGCTAACTCCGCGCACGCCGGCCATCAACTAGTTCCGAAGGAGTTGGCCATAGTCGTCGACAAATCTCCCGAACGAAAACAGCGTCTCTGCCCTTTGCCGGTTCGCTTTTCCAATGGCGGCGAAGTCGTCGGCACCCAAGTCACAGAATCGCTCAATTGCTCTGCAAATATCAGCAGTGGACTGCGGATCGAATAGGAGACCATTAACACCATGTTCGATCAATCTCGCCATGTCGCCCACCCGACTAGCTAGCACAGGCAAGCCGCATGCGAAAGCCTCACAGAGCACATTTGGACAACCTTCGAACAGAGACGGGAGCAGCAATGCATCGGCTTGTTTATAGAGCGCAGCCGTGTCGAGGCATGGATCATGAAGATGGAAGCTGGACTCGAGGCGGCCCAGGCGAATTGCATGCTCTGTTTGCTGGTAGAAAGAGTGGCGGGACGGTATACCATTCCGCATGAGGTTGTTGCCATACCAGTCAACACTCCAGTTCAAATCCGGGCGGCGTTGATGAACCATGACAAACGAATCAACCAAGCCGACAGGGTTCTTCCAGTGTGTGAAGGAAGCCAGTACCAGAAAAGAGACTTTCGCGTTTTTCTTGGTTTCTGAAAACGCTTTGGGTCTGAACTCGTTCAGATCCACACAGTTAACGATAGTGGAAATCCTTTTCGCGAGCCAGGGCGCGTTTTTGCGGATGAAATCAGCCTGGGCATGCGAATTCGCCACCACGTGATCTGCCAGCGCGTGGAACAGAAAGCGGCGAAGGGCAGCCAGAGTGAGCCCTTTTATATCCAGACTGCGCTCTGAAACGATCAACTTGAACCGGCGCTTAGGCAGTCCTGCCAGCTCAGCCAGCAGACTTGGCGTGGGCAGGAAGGCGATCACGGCATCAGGATTGGCTGAACGGATGGCTTTTCGGACAGCGACGATGCGACGGAGAGGCCGTAAGCCGCCCAAACAGTCCACTCTGACCCCTTGTGCCGCCAAGTACGGCTGGAAGAAGTTGAGGTCATGGTATGTGAGGACTGTCACGTCATGCCCAGCCTCTTTAAGTAAAGCCGCTAAGTAACTGAGCTGTCTCTGCGCGCCGCCAGAGCCGAGGCTGTCAATGAGACAGAGAATGCGCATGCAAAAACGTGCTTCTTTCCCTTTCTGCGTATTCAGCGTGGTTTCGGCCAAGCGGACCGGCTCTGCAACCGTTCAACGCTGAGCATTGCACCAGCAGCGGTAGGCCAAAGCCTCGAAAAGCGCGGGATCGAGCACAGGATTTCGCTCAGCGGCTTTCCACAACTGCTCCGCGCCACCCGGTTGGAAAAGGTCAGGGAAATGGCTGTCGTGGCTCATTATGAGTTCCTTGAACGGGGTCCCGTTGCTGCCGAAAAACCACGTGTGCAGTGGAATTCCAAAGCCCTTCTTCGGGCCGGAAGCGACAGTGGAAGGTAAGCGTTTTGCGGCTAGTCGCCGTAGCAGGTGTTTGGTCTCTCCATTCAGCACACGCAGTCGCGGTGGAACCTGAAACGCTAGCTCCACCAGTCGGTGGTCCAGAAGCGGCGACCGGACCTCCAGCGCGTGTTTCATGCTCGTTCGATCTACCTTCACCAAACCATCGTCTCGCAAGTAGAGGCGCAAGTCCAATCGTTGCGCCTGGTCCAGCGCTCCTCGGTCCTGAGACTGTGGGAGGCTGGCCAGTACTAGCTCAATCAGGCGCTCGGGAGGTAGATTGAACTCCTGGACGATAAAACGGTCCTGCCAATCCTGAAACGCGTACGAATGGCCACCCAAACCGAAGCTGCCGACTGGTTCGCCGAAGCGCTGCATAAACCGCCGCCAACGCGAATCATCGGGACCTAGTTGGACCAACAACCGGCGACAAACTCTGCGCAGAGTCAAAGGGATCAGGTCTACATGGCGCCATCGCCATGCCCGCAGATGGCTCGGGTACCCACCAAAGACTTCGTCGCCACCGTCACCGCTGAGCACCACGGTTAACTCCTTCCGCGCCTCGGCGCAGACCAGGTTCGTTGGTAGAGCTGAGCTGTCGGCGAACGGCTCGTCGAAATGTCCCATTACTTCCGGCAACAGACGCTGTGCATCGGACAATCGCAACTTCCGCTGAATGTGTCTGCACCCAAGATGCCGGGCGGTTGCGGAGGCCAGCTCAGTCTCGTCGTACTCTTCTTCGTCAAACCCGATCGTCAAAGCTGTGAGTTCAGGCTGCGCTCTGACAGCGCTGGCTGCCACAAGTCCTGAGTCGATGCCGCCTGATAGAAAAACGCCCAACGGCACGTCCGACCGTAACCTGATGCGCGTGGCGTCAGTTAGCAGTTCATCGATCCGCTCGATCCACTCATGTTCGGTTGATACTGTGTCAAATTCAAGCGGTGGCAATTCCCAGTAGGCCGTGGGTTCTCCCAAACGGCCAGTGTCGCAGTCGTAGGCCACCCAGGCTGCAGGCGGCAGTTTTCGCACACCAGGATATATGCAGTGTGAGTTGGGTATCCACCCCAGCCTCACAAACATCCCCAGCGCTTCCGGATTCAGGTCGCTCGGGAAACCGGGAAGTTGCCTCAGAGCGCGCGTCTCTGACGCAAAAGAGAAGCCGGGTGGCCCGTTCCAGTAGAACAGAGGTTTCTTGCCAATCCGGTCGCGAGCGAGGATAAGGAGCCTTTTCTCGCGGTCGTGCAGTGCAAGAGCGAACATGCCGTTCAGCCGCCTGAACATTTCGGTGCCGTATCGCGCATAGAGCTCCAACAGCACTTCTGTGTCCGAATGACCGCGGAAGACGTGACCGCAGCGCTCGAGCTTCTCCCGCAGCTCCACGAAGTTGTATATCTCGCCGTTCATCACGACACAGTAATTCCCGTCATGACTGACCATCGGCTGATGGCCAGCCGGTGAAAGGTCAAGAATCGCAAGACGGCGGAAAGCGAATCCGACGGAGCCGCTGATCTCGGTGCCTGAATCGTCCGGCCCGCGATGTTGCAGGGCGTCGGCCATTCGTTCGAGCAGCGCGCGATCGGGTGGAAGGGGCGTTCTGCTGATGATGCCTGCTATGCCACACATCATGGAGCAAGGAGCATAGAGCATGGAGCGCGGAGACAGGGGGAAGGAGAGAGGACACGGGGGGGCAAGAAGGGCGGCCAGAGTTTCGGAGTTTCGGAGTTTCGGTGGCCAGAACCAGGAGGTCTCATCTTCCTTTGGTAAGGACTGGGGCGGTTCGAGAACTTCCTGCTGCAGCACGAAAGAGCGCTCGTAAGCATCTAGTTCTGTCCACTGATCGATTCTCGCACTTGCCCGATCTTAGTCCGTCGGCCCTCTGAAACTCCGGGACTCCGCTCTCCGAAACTCTCTCCTCCTGTCTCTGTCCTCTGTCTTCCGTCTTCTGTCCTCTGTCTTGCTGCTCTCCTATCCTCTCACGACTCCTGCGTGCGCCCTCCGATACGGCACAGGCTGGAGCTGGACTCCGACGGTTCTGGGTCTGGACCGACGCATGGCCAACGGCGCGCCAGCCGCCATGCCACACATCAGGCCCATCATCGCGTTGTGGTTGCGGTCATCCAGCACATTGTGGCTTACCATGAATCCGCCAAACAGAACAATCAAACTCCCGGCAACAAGAGCCTGAACAGACGCGCTGCTGACATGCAAGGCATGCATGGCAAGCCTGGCCAACGCAGCCACTAGCAGCAGAAAACCAATCAAGCCGGTTTCGCCCAGAACCTTGGCGAAAGTGTTGTGTGGGCCGAGGCCGAATATTGGCAAACGATCCATTGTTGTAAGCCCGTTCCCGACCAATGGCGACTGCTTCCAAATGTCCAAGCTCTCTGCCAGGGCAAGGGTCCTGCCAGTCGTCGTTTCCTCATCGATTCGGCCTTCAAACAGAACAGAATATACTTGCTCCAGACGCCGGACCTGGCCCGACGTCAGATCGGCGGTCGATTCGGATCGTGCAGCGGCTCCTCGCACGTAGCCGACCAGAATCACAACTAGCGCAGTACTGGCGATAAGGGCGAACACATTCTTCACGTTAAGACCACGGCGCTGCATCAGGAAGGCCATTGCAGTGGAAACAGTCATGGATAGCAGGATAGCGGTCTTGGAGAATGAATAGAAAGACGCGATCCCAGCGCAGACGACAGCGACAACAAAATACCAGAGTCTCCCTGTCCTAAGTGACACATAACTGCCGACTACCACTGTCAACGAAGCCTGCAAGCCGACCTCGTTCGGATTTCCAAAGAAGCCGCTGTACCGTCCTTCGACAATTACTACGCTCTTAGTAATATCTGTCCAAGCTGGGTAGACTACTCCCAGCAAGACTGACAAGGTGGAAATGCAGCATATGAAGAAAAGCAGCCTTGTCATTCTCACTCCGCTCCTGCCACTGCGAACCAGGAGGTAGCCGAAGGCGGAATACGTGATAATGATTACGACTGAGGCTCCATAAGACAGCACTCGATTCCCAATTGCCGGTAGCCCTATGAAGGGTGACTGAAATGCCATCACGGCGCCGAAGGCCATGTAACAGAAGAAGAAAATCAGCAACCAATTTGCTCCGCCGTGCAATGAAGGCATGACATGCCGAGCCAGAAGCGCCAGTGCGATCAGGCAAAAAGCCAGAATGAAAGCCGACGCTGCACGGTTTATGTCCCAAATCATCACCACGATCCCGTTGACGTTGCAGAACAAGATGATGCTAAGGAGGATAAACGTAATGGATGCAAGAAAACCGATTCTTTCTCCAGCGGCCGGCTGCGCGCCTTGGCGGCGGATTCTGGTCTTGGCCTGCAGTTGCAGTCTGGGCTGTAAAGGTTGCACTGTCAGATTGGCAGTGTAGCGCAAGCGGCTGCTGTGTCTAGCATGTTCTGGGGCAGGGGGCGAGGTGGAGTTTCAGAGTTTCGGAGTTTCGGAGTTTCGGAATCTCGGTGGTCAGAAGCAGAAGGTGTCGTGGCGGTTGGTCATCGAACCAAGCTGGCGTCCGATTGCTGCAGCCCGGTTTTGGAGATCGCATGATTCTCCTTCATCAAGATAGCCGCACGCCTCGGCGCAATCGAGCCAATGCAGGGTCTCCTGCAACTCGCCGTCCGAGTCCGTAAGCTTGGCAAGAAAGTGCGCTGGATATCGCCGCTTGGCCCCCTCCGGCGCGTAGCCGCTCAGTCTCTGAGCCATTTCAATCTCCTTCCGCGAGATGCCTTAAGTTGATGCTCGAGCCAGCGAGCCGCCGCTCGTGTCTGATAAGCAATAGACTTGATCAGTTTCCACGGCCGGTCCGCTTGGGTCGATGCAACGCGGCCTGCATTGTGAGCGGCCAGCCGCGTACTAATGTTCTGCGTTTGCCCAATGTACACACGTTTGTTGAGCAAGCTCTGAATGGCATACACATAAAACATCGCTTGGCGCCTACGGGGCGGAGCCAGCCTCTCGGAGATTCAGGCAGACCGAACGTGCTGATCGTCGGATTTGGTCAGTCAGTGCGTAGGTCTCCTCCTTGGGCCAGGACTTGCTCCGCTGGAAAATGGCCTGCTGTAGCGAAAATGCGCTCTTGTAAACCTCAAGCTCTTTCCAGGAATCAATCTTCATTCAGTTTCTCGCTCCGAAACTCCGCCCTCCGAAACTCCGAAACTCCGTTCTCCGAGACTCCCCGCTCCAACACTCCCCTCAAATGCGCCGCAACCGTCGACGCCTGAAACATCCGCGCCGTCTTCAGCGCATTTGCCACGAGCCGGGCGCGCAACGCGCCGTCGTTTCGAAGTTGGTCTATGGCAGCCCGCAGGGCGGCTTCGCTTGGTTCCTCCACGACCAGCGCGCAATCGTGTTCCTTGAGAAACCGCGTGAGGAAAACCCCCGGTGGCGTGTGCGCCAGGATGGGGCGGCCTGAAATCAAGTACTCGATCGTCTTAGTTGGGAAAATGGTGTCATACTCAACCTTTGCCAATCGGCCTGTGAAGCCGTGGGGAAGGAGCAGAATGTCGGCCCCGCTCAGAATCTCGAGCAGTTGTCTTCTCGGCGGAGTACAATGGCTCGATGTTTCGGACCAGACACCTATTCGCTGAAGGTAGGTTGGCGGAAGGCGTGTGCAGAACTGGACGCCTGCGTTTGGGATGCTCCGAATAGCCGCGAACACGCGGCTCGCCGCGTCGAGGCAAGACTCATTGATGGCGCCGCAGAAAGCAAACCGCAACGTCGGCCCCGGTGCTGGCGGCGGGCTAAATGGCGGGGGCAATTCGCAGAAAGTGTGTAGCAAGGTGCTGCAGCAGGTGAGATTCGGGTAGTTGCGACGGTACAGCTCAACCATTCCTTCGCTCATCACGAAAACGTGCCTGGCATCCCGGAACACACGGGGCTGGAGCCACTGAGCAAACAGGCGGCTAGCACCTGTCCTGTTTTCGAGATAGGTGTTGTGGAAGTACGGGTAAAAACTGCACCGGGCTCTCTTCGCTGCTAACCACCCGGCAAAC
>JAXDCU010000182.1:0-5936 GCA_034677645.1 Verrucomicrobiia bacterium | reverse complement strand
CGGCAACCGAACACGATCGGATCAAAGCGCCGGCAAGCCGGCGCCCGCCTGGCTGGCGGCGGGCAGGCACTCCATACGCTTGCGCGAGGTTCGTGATCGGGGGTGTCCAGTGGCACGAAGTGCAAGGCCTCGGACAATGAGACGCGGCTGCTGGCGGACAGGATGCGCTGGGGCTTTGCGCACGCACCAAAAAGAAGAGGCCGGGGCGAACCCCGGCCTCTTTGTGTTAATCTGACAGGTGTTTACCTGTTATTATTTGACGATACGCGCGAAGTACGTCTTCCCGGTGATAAGCGCGCTCGGGATCGTAGCTGGGCTGGTACCTGGGTACGGAGTCCAGTTGATCGGTTTCGTCAGGCTCTCCGTGATCTGTAGTGTACCGCCATTGATCCACTCGACGCGGACGCTGCCGTCGCCGAGCACCTCGATGTTGGTGATCTGAGGCTGAGGACCGCCGCACGAAGCGAGCGGTATTTCAGGCTCAGGTATGACCGCGGCGCCATTGGCCATGATGGGAGCGTACCACGGGGTGGACGGAGGCCCGCCAAACACCCAGTGGAACCCTCCACCACCCCGCTCCCAGAAGAGAGTGCGGATAGTGTACGTGCCCGCGTTCAGTGTGATGGCACCCACTGTGCGGCTATCGCCCGTGAGAGCGTTAAAATCGATGCGATCGCCGTTGATGACCCCGGCCGCCCCTGTGGTGGAGACGATGCTGTCCCAGGTCTGACCTTCGATCTGGAGATAGCCGCCGTCGTCACCCTGGAATCCGAAGTGGTACGTGCCCGCGACAGGAATCACCAGTTGCGCCGTGGCGCGCATGGCGAAGTCGTCATCGTCTGCTTCAGTATCATTCGGGAATGGGAGGTAACAGCCTTTAGTACCGCCGGCCGCCTGGGGATCGGCGTATTGGACCTTAGGCACGTTGCTCACGGTCTGGCCGGTTGCAGCCAAGTCCGCTTCAGCCTCGGCAATGTTATTGAGAGCTGAGCCTCCGACCTCCGAATACTCGACAGTCCAGCCGTCGGCGGACACGCCGGGAATGGCATAGGTGATGGCCGGCGTCTGGGCTTTGGTGCCAACCAAGCGCCAATTCGGTGTGTCAACATCGCAAGTGTACACGCCTTTGGCCGCGTAGAGTTCGACATCTGCCCCACCGCCATTCTCGAACCAAACGAATTCGAGATCGTATTCGCCCGCGGCGAGGTTGACTACGGCGCGTGTGTTCGCGTCACCGGTGCCCCACGGATAGAACAGCGTTGTTGGGTCCTGGGCGAGGACCTGGCCGCCGCTGAGCACGTTCTTCCAGGGTTGGCTGCGGATGCGGAGGGCGAAGCCGTCGTCCGAGTGGACGCCGAACGTGTAGTCGCCGGCTTCGGTGATCTTGATCTTGGCCTTGGCTGAGAGCACGAAGTTGTCCTCTGCGCCCGCAACGTCTCCTGGGAATGGGATAGGATTGCCGAAGATGCCGCCACCGCTGGCCCCATCGGTGTCGTAATGATTGATAACCGGGGCTGTGGAATCGAGAACAGTGGCGCTGGGGTTGCTAAGCGCGTTAATGGCGGCCCCTAGGTTCCCGATGGTGCCGGCGTTGCGGATCATCCTGATTCCGATCGCGTCGTCGCAGCCATCAGGGCCAGGGAGCGGATCAACCGGCAGTATCGAGTCACGCACACCGGGCAACTTGTTCGCCAGTTGCGTCTCGTACTCGACGACGTAATGGCGGGTGTTAAATGCTTCGGGGTAGAGGCTGATGCCGTTGTCGTTGAAGTTACCGTTGTTGTAGAGCTCGATGGCGTCCTCACCGGGAGTGCCAGCGTTCCAATCGTTTGGCTCGCCGCCGTTCCACCGGGCATAGGTATAAGGCTCACCCGATACCCAGACAAACTTGCCGGAGACTGGCGGGACCTGAGAAGAAGAGGCGGCGTCCGACCCGGTCTCCTCCCCGCCGTAATTCTCGTTGTCGGTCAAGCCGATCCAGACGCTCTCGCCGGCGCCGATCATTGCCACAAAGGTCGCTTCGTCGGCCGAGTGGATTGAGACCAGGTGGCCGGGCTTGTTCAGCCCGGTGACGGGATCATTGGCATACCTCCCTTTCGCCTCAGCATCAGTCCAGGTTCTCAGGTAACGGTCGACCAAGTAGAGGTTCCAAGTGCCGCCAGGGCCGTAGGGCGCCTGATACAATTGATAGGCTCCGACGTTGATTTGATACTGATAACTGTAGGCCTTGGCCGGCGAGCCCTTGTCGCTGAAGTCGACCTTGACTGTATGTGCACCCTGGGCGAAGAGCGGCACGGGCGGTTGGGCTGTCACAGTCGTCTTGCCGCCGGCGGTGGTTGGCGTTGCCGCAACGTCAGCGCCGTCGATCTGGACTTTGACAGTTGCATCGTCCACCGTGACTGAGCCGTGGCTGATTTCAGCCATGAACGTTGACTGGACCGGGAAGGCCGTGCCACGCAGCGGCTTGAGATTCGACATGTACGGGCCGGGAGCGGTGCTTTCGCGGTAGGCCTTGACAGCATCCGGCGTTGTGTCGTTGACGAGTGTCATGACCCCATCCTTCATGGTGTACAACTCGAGGTTGGCGCCGTTGCCCGGCAGCTCCCCTGCACCGTTCTCCCAGATCAGGCGGATCGGGTAGAAGCCAGGCTGTTCGATCAAGACGGGTGTCATGACGGTACCCCCACTCCGACCGCCGTCGTACTGACCGATTACGAAGCCAGCCAGATCGCCAGGGGCGTAGGAGGTTGTGAGCCGGAAGCCATCATCGCTCCAGACGCCGAACTGGTACAGGCCGGCTGTTGGAAACTCGAGGTAAGCCAGCACTTCCACCGCCGATGAACCATTGAGGCCAGTCGTTCCCGGAAACCCGGGGAATAGGGCATCCGCATGCCCGTTGTCCGCATTGAACTGGCCGGCGTTACCAGGAGTTGCCACGCCCGGCTCAGCAATATTGAAGTTGATTACCGTGTCGCAAACGTAGAAACCGTCAGTGGCGCCGGACAGATCGGCGATGTTGCCGCCGTGCTGGCCGAGCAACTGTTCCTCAGTCCAGGTGAGTGTATTGGGCTGCTCGGCGACGGTCTGGTAAGGCCGCACGAGGAAGCCGGGCTTGCCGGTGTCCACTGAGGCGGCAGGCACCATGTATGCGGCTGGGACTGCATTGTATGTGGCCACCTTCGCCGTGCGCGTGCCCGTGAATTTGACGTCCATGACATCTTCGAACTCGACGTCGACGGTGATGTCCGCGCCTGAGGCCAGGCGTGTTGGCGAGGTCCATCTGACGGTTGTGATCTTGCCCACCTTGTCGAAGTCGAGTGGTGTTGCAGGATTGCCATTGATCTTGAGGGCGACCGTGTCTTGATCAACCACGCTTGATCCGGCGTCTTCGAGCTGGACGGAGACACCGAAAGGATCGGCGCTGGCTGGACCAATGAGCGCTTTGTCGGCGGGTATGGTGGTCAGGGAAATGTTATCGACATGCTGGTTCTGGTAGGAGCCACCGCAGCGGCCGCCGAAGACAAGTCGCCCGGCGCTGGGCTCGAACGGCACAGCCATATTCTCAACCACGGCGACACCTTTCCACCACACCGAGAGTTTCTTGTCTTCGGTCAATTGGACCTTGAAGGGCTGCCAACAGAGAGCTGTAAAGTCTGATGGGTTGTCCGCGTTCCTCGGGCCAGTTTGCAGAGACAGTGGGTCTTCGCAAGTCGTGTGCTTGTTTGGAAGGGGCACCTGGGCCACGATCTTGTTGTCCACGCGGACACTGATGCCGATGAGGTCACGGAGATGGCCGTTCAGGTCCTCGGGCCAGAGGTCGGTTGTGCTGTCCCAGGCATCGAACCCGATTGCCAGGCCTGTGGTTGTGCCTTCTTCTGCCAGGGCGCTCAAGGTGTCGCCGAAGAACTCCGCGCCCGGTTCCTCCTCAGTGCCAGACCAGCCGCCGCTTATGTAATTGCCGGTGCCATCTTTCGCGAACACCGGGTCGTTCGCACGCGCGTAATTGACGCTGAAACCGTCGGCCGGATCTGCCGTGCCGTTGCCGATACGGAGCATGCATTCGAAAGTGAACGCCGCTACCGTCGCGCCGTCGTCGATGTCAGGGAAGAAAATCTTTCCCCACACGTAGTCGGTGGGGCCGCTGATCGATAGATAGCCGTCGGCAAAACCGCCGTATCCGTCGCCCCACACATAGTCGCCACCACCGTCGGGCGTGCCAGGAGTCTTGTCACTGCCCATGAGGACCAGCGGATTGGGGCCGGTTGTGGGGTCTTCATAAAAGTCCCAGGACGCCGATCCAGCCAGCGTCTGGAACGTGGCCAAGCCGATCGCCGCGAGGGACCCGATTAGGTATTTTCTTTTCATAGGTTGGAGTAGTCTAGCAGTCAATTCCCAGCGAAAACCCCCTCCGTCCGCACCCACACCCGTGGGCTTGAAGTAGGAGCCCATGTTTCACTGGAAGCATCAGCCAATCTCGTTGGAGATGGTGGGCGATTGTGCCATGTGACGTCAAGGCCAAAAGCCTAAAATCCTCTGGCGCTCTGGCGCGCCACGGCCGAGCCGGGACCGGTCAGTAACTCAGACTGGCAATGAGCGTCTCGCCAGCTTCAACGCGGAGCGGAGCCGCGAACACAAGCCGAGCACCGACCGCGCTCACATCGAGCTTCGCATCGATCGACGCGCCGTTCCGTTCCACCCGCGCCTCGCGGGGCGACGCGATGGGCGACAGGGTCAACTGACTGAGCCACAGAACGCCATCGCATACTGATAACTCGTTTCGCTGCGCGGCGCCCGAGCGTTTCTGGCTCAGAGTGCCCCAGCCTTCCGGGGCGCACCAGAAAGCCTGGAAATCGTCGGGCGAATGGCGCGGCGCCAGGCTCAACGACCGGCGCGGACCATCGTACTCCCAACCGCTCAAGGCCGTGAGCAGCGACCAAGAGGACATGGCGCGGGCGTAATGGCCGCCGCACTCGATCTCATTCCATGGGTTGCGGCCCATGGGCGGACGCGGCATGCCGTCGTAACGGTCCCGCGCGGCTTTGACGATCGCAAGACCCTCCTCGACCATGCCTTCGTAGATCATGTGCGCCGCGACCTGGTACTCGATGCCTGTCCAGACTTCGTCCGAGTAAAGCATGACATGTGGCGGGCGTCCGCCCTTGGGCCAGGTGCAGATGATGAGGCCCTTGTCGCCCGCGCCGGCGAAGGCGCGAGGCATGTGTCGCCAGCCCGTGAGGTCGCTCTTGAAATTGTAGCGGAAGATCGCGGCAAGCGAGGCGACGACCTTCTCGCGCGGGAGAATGTAGCCGAGGCCGAGCTGATGCGCCCACCACTGTCCTATGAGCTGGTCGGACATGCAGCCCGGACCGACTTCGCCCGGGAGTCGCTCGTAACCGGGCAAGTGTTGTTGGAAATACTCGCCATTCCAGCAGAGATCGACGAGGTTCTTCTGGCCAAGCTCGAATATGGCGCGCCATCGATCCGCTGCCGCGTTGTCGCCGAGCCGCCTGGCCCAGTTTTCGCCCGCGCGCAACGCGGCAAGGTAATAGCCGCTGATGAACGTCGTGACGCCGTGGAGCGCCTCGTCGTACGTGTTCCACTGATCGTCCTGGAGATAACCGGCTGGCTGGCCGTGGTGGGATGCGGCGTCGCGATTCACCAGATAGTCCACACCGCGTTTGATGTGCGGCCAGTAGTCGCGGAAAAAACGGTCGTCAGCCGAGTTGAGCGCCTCGCGGTAAGCTTTGAGGATGCAGCTTGCGTGTCCGTCGGCAAACGGCTGCTCGCCAGTCGGACGCTGTGGCGATGGGACGTCGGTGCGGTTGTTGACGCCGCCGTCCGGGCGTTGCTGATGTTTGAAGTCGATTCGGCGCATTTCGCGTTCGAGGTCTGGAAACATGCGCGCGAGCGTTTGTTCATAGCCCCAGACATGCGTG
>JAXDCU010000181.1:0-11675 GCA_034677645.1 Verrucomicrobiia bacterium | reverse complement strand
GTTTGCCGTGGCTTTATCTGAACCTCGCCACCGCGTTCGCGGCGGCTGCCGTCGTCAATCTCTTCGAGGGCACGATAGCGAGATGGACGGCTCTGGCGGTGTTTCTGCCAGTCATAGCCGGACAGGGAGGCAACGCTGGGATGCAAACGCTCACGGTAATCATCCGCGACCTGGCGCTTGGCGAGCTTTCTCCGGGCGAAGGCCGCAAGGCGCTGCTGAAGGAGATCACGGTTGGTCTCGTGAACGGTCTGGCCATTGGTTTTGTCGTGGGAGCAATTGGTTGGTTTTGGAAAGGCAGTGCCACGCTCGGGTTCGTGGCGGGCGCTGCCATGCTGCTGAACCAAATGGCCGCCGCCCTCTCTGGCGTGCTCATTCCGCTCGGTCTGAGGCTCGTGCGCGTAGACCCAGCGCTGGCTTCAAGCATTTTCCTGACGACCGTGACGGATGTGGCGGGTTTCTTCTTTTTCCTTGGCCTGGCTGCACTGGCGTTGCACATATTCTCGCCCTAGATCAAGCGCGATGGAATCCCTGTCCCGGCAGTTGTGTTCGCTTTACGGTCCAGCGCCCGGCCGCCGAGCGGCGCGGAAGATTCGGAACCTAATAGACAGGTGGGCCGCGCCGCTCGCGGAAGTCGCGGCCAGGCGGTCGGGCGCAAGTCTCACCGAACGCGACGTGCTGCTCATAGCGTACGCGGACCAGGTGCGCGAGCCTGGCCAAGCGCCACTGCGAACGCTCGCGAATTTTTGTGAGAAACGCCTGCGTGACATTGTCAGCGGCATTCACGTTCTTCCCTTCTACCCTTGGTCGTCAGACGACGGTTTTGCCGTGAAGGACTACTATAAGGTTGACCCAGCGGTTGGCGACTGGGAAGACGTGGCCAGCCTGGCGCGGTCATTCGATCTAATGTTCGATGCGGTGTTCAATCACATGTCGGCGCGGGGAGACTGGTTTCAGCGATTCCAACGCGACGAACCGGAGTTCCGGGATTTCTTCGTCACGGTCGACGGTCACCCGGACCTCTCGCAGGTCGTACGACCACGGGCGCTCCCGTTGCTCACCGAGTTCCCCACGGCCAGTGGGCGGCGCCGGGTTTGGACCACGTTCAGCGCGGACCAGGTGGACCTCAATTTCAAAAACCCCGCCGTGCTATTGGCGGTGGTGGACGCTTTATTGTTCTATGTGGCCAAAGGCGCGAGGTTCATTCGTTTGGACGCCGTCGCTTTCCTGTGGAAGGAAATCGGCACACCTTGTCTGCACCTGCCGCAAACACACCGGATCGTCCGCCTGCTGCGAGCCGTGCTCGACCGAGTCGCCCCACACGTATTGCTCGTGACCGAAACCAATGTGGCGCACGCGGACAACATCTCCTACTTCGGCGATGGCACGAATGAGGCGCAACTAGTCTACAATTTCGCCCTGCCGCCGCTGGTGCTACACGCAATCGCGTCCTCCAATGCTTCGGCTCTGACCCGCTGGGCAGAGACGTTGCGGACGCCCTCCTCGAACACGGCCTTCCTCAACTTCCTCGCTTCTCACGATGGGATTGGCCTGAATCCCGTCCGCGGCATCCTGCCAGACAAGGCAATAGAGGCGATCGTAGAGCGTGTCCGTAGGCACGGGGGCCTAATCTCGATGAAAGAGAATCAAGATGGCACACGAAGTCCTTACGAACTGAACACGACATGGTTTGACGCATTGAACGATCCCAACGCGACTGAATCGCGTGAGATGCAAATCGACCGTTTCAATGTGTCACAGGCGATCATGCTCGCGTTGGGTGGAGTACCGGCCGTCTATTTCAACTCATTGCTTGATTCGAGAAACGACCGTACAGCGGCGGAAGCGACGGGCATCGCACGACGCATCAATCGCCAAAAACATGACCGGGCCCAACTGGACCGCCGTCTTGACGACCACCAGACACGGAGCGCGCGTCTGTTTTCCCGATACCGCTGTTTGTTGCGCGCGCGACGCGGATGCTCGGCTTTTCATCCTCAAGGATACCAGCGGGTGCTTAACTCAGACGAACGTGTGTTCGCGTTGCTGCGCGCGTCGCCGGATGGGCGTCGCCAAGCGCTCTGCCTTCACAACGTCAGCGACGCGCCCGTGTCGGTCCCGTTCGCAGCGGTGCCTCGGGAAGCCAGGCGGGATTGGGCAAGCCTGCTGGATGAATCATCGTCGTGTTCATCTGGCAGAGGAATTCGTCTGGGACCTTATCAAGTGCTCTGGCTTGGCCATCGGGCGTGATCCAGGGCACCGTTTCGTACCGCGGATGCCGGACGCGCTACCGGTTCATGACGCGGCTTGCAGCTAGCCCTCGCCATCCAGCCGCACGGCTTCGTTCAACTCCACGAAGAAGTCCGGCAGCGCAGCCTGTACTCGGTTCCAGTTGGGAATCAGCGGCGACCAGAGCGGGTCATCGAGGAACGACTTCTCGGCGATCTGAATGCTGCGCACAAAGGTCGCGACTGCTTTCTCCTCCTCGTGCCGAGCGAATCTGAGCCCGTTGATCGCTGAATCCGCGGAGTAGAACCTGAGAGTGTCTTCGGCTTGCCGCAAGTAAGAACTCAACAGCGTGTCGAACAGTCCCGCGTCCATTTTGATCCCTTCCGCCGCCATGCGGCGAAAGAGCGATTTTGAGATGTCCACCGCCATTTTGTTCAATCCCCTTTGCGCATCCCTCTGAGAAAGCTCCTGATGCTTGTGGTCATAGTTCTCACAAAGCTCGGATTGACAGATCGCGCGAGGCGCCGCGTTCCGAAACACCTCGGCCAAAGCCCCCACCTCCAACGCCCAGTCATAGGGAATCCGCAGCCGCCGCACCAGGTCGATATCCAGCGAGAACTCCCCCGCCAACGGGTAGCGGAAGGTGTCCATGTAAACCAGGAACGGGTGCGAACCCAAGATGCTCTTGAGCGCGCGCAGCAGGGGTGTCACGAGCAACCGCATCACTCGACCATTGAGCTGGTCACTGACGCGAGCATAATAGCCCTTGCAGAAGTCAAAGCCCATGCTGGGGTGAGCCACCGGATAGCACAACCTCGCGAGCAGTTCGCGGCTGTACGTAATAATGTCGCAGTCATGCACCGCCACCATGCGCGCCTGTTCGCTGGCCAGCACATAACCAAAACACGTCCACACATTGCGCCCCTTGCCGCCAGGACCAGGGCCCAACTCCGCTTCTTCGAGTTTCTCGTAAAGCCGCTGAATACGCGGGCCATCGTTCCAGAGAAGCTTCGGCTCGTGGGCCCATTGGCTGAAGAATTGCCGCGCCTTTCTCCATGTGCGCGCGTTCGCGCCGTCGATGCCGACGATGATTTGCCTCAGATAGTTCACTCTTCGCAGTTCGCGCCCGATGAGCTTCAGCCCCCTGGTGCCCAACTCTCGAATGTGACATGGCAACACGAGTGCGATAGGTGTCTCCTTGGCGTACTCCTGCAACTCGCGTTCGAGCCGTGGCAAGTCGGTCGTTCCCAGCCGATGCAAAGTGGCGACTGCTCCAGTTTGGAAAAAGTCAGACATACGTCTTGTCTTTCATTGGGGTGGCCTCGCTGGATTCTTAGAGCGCGGTCCCGCCCTTCCCGCACGCGGCGCGAGACCACAATGCCACCGATCGCGCGTCGAACGCTTTCGCCTGCGGGGCAACTTAACGCGCAAAGCCTATCATGCCAACGACCGGGGTGGCAACTCTGCGCGTGAGAAAAGTTCCCTTCAGAAATGTTCGCCCTCTGGTCGCTCTTATGTGAGATTCGGCGCGTTGAAATTGGTCATCGTGCATAGCCACTTCCGCCCTGGCGGTGTGCGGCGCGTAATCGAACTGGCCACGCCCCATTTGGTGGCGCACTGGCCTGATCGCATTCGCGCCGTGGTGTTGTCAGCCGGCGAAGCGCCCGACCCGTCCTGGCTGCGCGGTTTCCGACGCCAACTCCGAGGAATACCGGTTAAGGTGATCGCCAGGTCTGAGTTTGGCTACGTCTCGGAGCTCGGCTTGGACGCCAAGACGCTTCACCGCCGCGTGAAGGACGGTGTGAGTCAGCTACTTCGCGAAACCGCGAACGACGATTGCGTCGTCTGGGCACACAACCTTGGCCTTGGCAGGAATCTCTATCTGGCGCGCGAACTCGCGTTTGCTTGTCATCGCCTCCGCATCCGGCTTGTGGCGCACCACCACGACTGGTGGTTCGAGAATCGATGGCACCACTTCGCGGCCATGCGCCAGTCCAGGTTTCGCACCCTGACCGCGGTGGCTCTGGCCGTCTTGCCTGGCTCACCCGCGATTTGCCACATGGCGATTAACCAGAGTGACACCGCGGTGCTTGAGAGACATTTCCCGCGATCGTCCGGCTGGCTCCCCAACCCAGTCGAACCTGAAGCGCCGCCATCAGCCCGCCGCGTCGAGGCAGCGGCCGCCTGGCTGCGGAAACAACTTGGCGAGCAGGCGCCTGTCTGGCTCCTGCCATGCCGACTGCTTCGCCGAAAGAACATCCTCGAAGCACTCCTGTTGACCCGTTGGCTGCGACCTGAAGCCTGGCTCGTGACCACGGGCGGCGTCAGCGCGGCCGAGGAGCAGGTCTACGCGGACACAATCGCCAGCACCGCTCAGAAGAATGGGTGGCGATTGAGCACGGGAATACTGCGGCACAACGAGCGCAAGATGCCATCAGTGCCGGAACTTCTGGCGGCAAGCGAGGCTGTCATGTTCACATCGTTGCAGGAAGGATTCGGTCTGCCCTACCTGGAAGCGGCGGCAGCCAAGCGCCCCCTTGTGGCGCGTCGACTGTCGAGTATCGCGCCCGACCTAAGGAAGTTCGGATTCACGTTCCACCAGTGGTACAAAGAAGTGCTAGTGGACCCCGTTTTGTTCGACTGGCGCGGCGAACGGGAGCGGCAAACGCGCCTGTTCGCGCGGTGGAGGTCACTGATGCCTGAGGCGGCGGTCCGATTTGCCGACCGCCCCGCAATGCTGTGTTCCGGCGCGGGACGGTTTCCCATCCCATTCAGCCGTCTGACTCTCACGGCGCAATTGGAAGTCCTGACACAGCCACTCGATCGATCGTGGGAACGCTGTGTTGTGCTTAATCCGTTCTTGCGAACATGGCGTGACCGAGCCAGACAAAGACGGCTCAAGCCCAGTCCGTGGCCAGCCTCCGCGAAAAAGTGGCTCGGTGGGCAAGCTTACGCCAGGCGCTTCCTGAAAGCGGTGGCATCCATGGGATCGCAGGCTCCAGCAAAGGGCGCCAGCCAAGCGGCACAAGCGGAATTTCTGCGCATCAAGCTCCGCGAAGATCACCTCTACCCTCTGTTGTGGGACTCCAGCACATGAACATCCGCGCTGTTATTCTGGATATTTACGGAACACTCCTGGAGGTTGGCCCCCCATGTCTTGACGCCCAATCGCGCTGGGAGCGCCTGTGGCAAACCCGTCTTCACACCGGTCCGCGCTTAAGCCTTCAACAGTTCAGCGCCGAGTGCGAGCATGTGATCGCTCGCGAGCATGCGAAAGCTCGCGGGCAAGGCATCGCACATCCTGAAATTCACTGGCCCGACGTGGTTAGCGCCGTGGTGCCCGAGTTCGCGCACCTGTCGGAGAATGAACGTGGCGACTTCCGATTCTACCAGAGAAAGATGGCGTACGCGGTCCGGCTCATGCCTGGCGCGGTTGACGCACTCCGCAAGTTCCGCGACTGGTGTTTGTGCGTGGGTGTGGCCTCGAACTGCCAGGCTTACACGTTGCGCGAGCTTGACGCGGAGCTAACCGGCGCGGGTTTGTCGCGAGACTTGTTTGTGCAGAGTCTCTGCTTTTTCTCATTCGACCATGGGTTCAGTAAACCCGATCCTCACGTTTTCCGGATACTTACGGCGCGTTTGGGCGCGCTGGGCATCGGACCTCAGCGAGTGCTGATGGTTGGCGACAGGCGCGACCACGACATCGAACCCGCCAGGCTCTGCGGTTGGCAGGCATGGCAAATAGGATCGGAGGGCGACGGGGAATGGCATGCCCTGCTGCAGTGGTTGGAACAATTACAAACGCAAACTTCAACATGACCACGTGCATACTAACCACCGGCGCGCCCAAGCGCATCGGTTTCATCTCCACACGCTTTCACGGCACCGACGGCGTCAGCCTCGAAGCCCGCAAGTGGTCACACGTGCTCAGCAGCTTGGGACACTCCTGTTTCTGGATGGCGGGTTTGCTCGACGCTCCCCCAGAGACGAGCTTCCCGGCGCCGCTCGCGTTCTTCAGTCACCCCGAAGTGGCTGACGTGCAGAGCAAGCTTTTCGGCGTCGTTTATCGCACACGCGCCGTAACCGACCAGATTCAGTCCATAAAGGAACGCCTCAAAGACGAACTCTATCGCTTCATCGACCGTTTCAACATCGAAGTTCTGTTGCCGGAGAACATCCTCGCCATTCCGATGCACATTCCGCTGGGCCTGGCCATGACCGAAGTGATTGCCGAGACAACCTTGCCGGTCATTGCACACCACCATGACTTCGCGTGGGAACGGGAGCGATACACGCTCAACGCCGTCAACGACTACCTCCAAGCCGCATTCCCACCCCTGCTCTACGGCATGGAACACGTGGTCATCAACTCAATGCAGCAAAAGGCGCTGGCCCGCCGACTCGGCATCCCGTCGCAGATCATCCCTAACGTCCTCGATTTCGAAACTCCGCCGCCGGGCCTCGACGACTACAACCACGACCTGCGCCGTGAAATAGGTCTCCGCGACGACGACTGGTTCATTCTACAACCGACGCGCGTTGTGCAACGAAAGGGGATCGAGCACGCCATCGAGCTGGTCCGCCGCCTGAAAAACCCGCGCGCCAAGCTCGTTGTCTCACATCCCGCCGGCGACGAAGGCAGCGCCTATATGGCAATGCTCAACGACCGTATCGCCGACGCCGGCATCGAAGTCAGGTTCATCGCCGACCGCGTCGGCGAAACTAGGGGCACAAACGCGAACGGACGCAAGGTATACACGCTATTTGACGTGTATCCGCACGCCGACCTGATCACGTACCCGAGCTACTACGAAGGATTCGGCAACGCGTTTCTGGAAGCGGTCTACTTTCGAAAGCCAGTCGTAGTGAACACATATGCAGTTTACGCGCGCGATATCGACCCGCTAGGATTCAAGACAATCGAGATGACCCAGCTTGTCACCAGGGAAACCGTCGAACAAACCACGGAAGTCCTGCGGAGCTCGAAACTCCGAGATGAATGGGCCGACACGAACTACAACCTCGGTCTTAAGTACTTCTCGTACGCCGTCGCGCGGCGCAAGCTCGCCGCCCGTCTCGCCAATCTCTTCGGCGAAGGCGTCTGACCGTAAGCGAGGCGCGTCATCGACGTCTTCGACGATGAGAAGACGTCATGTCTCAAATCACATGAGCGGCCTGACGCGCTCCTCGCTAGCGTTTGATCTTGTAGAATCGCACCGCGCCGTTCATCGGCACCGTGGCTTCGAACTCGCCTACGCCGGTGGACTGGACAACAGCCGACCCTTCCGGCTGGTATGCGTCGTCAACAATGGGCGAGCTCACGACCGAGAACTGACTGGCCTGGCCGGTCGGTGAGGTGAATGTAATCCGCACCGTTCCCGACTCGGTGCGCATGCCTGTGATGACTGGCTGGGGTGGAGTGGTGCTCTCAAGCTGTACGACGCGGACGTTGTCGAAGTACACAGCGCCGCTGTTGCCGATGGAATCCCACTGGTCGTTGTAGCCAAGCATGAACGTGCCGCTTCCGTAGGGTGTGGAATTGGCCACCTCAAAGAGAACCGTCCGGTTGATCGACAGCGTAACGGTGTCGTCGACGTACTTGACTTCCACATCGACCCAGTTCCGCGTTGCAGTGTTCGGGCTGCAGGAGGGCGCCCCGCCAACGCCACTATCGGCTTCCCAAAACGGTGGCGCCTTGAACACGCCTGCCAAGTCAGGGGGGTACAGGTTTGCGACCACCGACGCTGGGTTGGCGGGGCCGTCGCCGGTATACAGAACATGCCCCAACACATTCTCCCAGCTTGCATCGGCCACGATGGCGAACCAGAGACCGTCAGCATCCACGGCCGGGTTCTGGACGTTGCCGGCCGTCTGGCGGGACCAGTTGACCTTCGACCCCGAATGGTTGATGCCGAAAGTGGCATGCTCCGTAGTTCCTGAAGTGCTGGACTGGAGGAACATATTGAAGCGAAGAGCGTAGTTGCCGCTGAATGTCTTGCCCTTGGGATACAGACTCACGCCGGCAGCGCCGTACGCGGTCGACTCGTATTTGTTGACCGTCAATTTAAGACCCTGATATGAACCGTTCGGAGCGGGCGGGACCCAATCATAGTTGTAGTAGTCGTATGCAAAAAAGACGTCCTTGTCGTCGATCATGTTGTTTGCGGCGAAAAGGACCGTCCAGTCGGCTGAGGAGTCGGTCTCGAAGTCGTCTTTGAAGAGAATCTTGCCCTCCTCGGACGGCAGCTCGTTGTCAAGGATTGTGGCCGTGTCGGAAGCGGGAGTGCCGACCGTGTAGCCGGGACCAGGATCGACGGTGGCGACGATTGTCCGGTCGCCGTCCAAGACCAAGTTGTCGGCGGTTGTGACCTGGAAGTCATATGTGACAACGCCTGAGGGGATCATGACCCAGCCCGGTCCGGCGTAGTCGGTTGGAGCGGCGGTGCCACTGTAGCTGAGGTTCACAAAGAGATCGGCGTTCGTGTCGCCGAGGCGGCTCAGGCGGTATGTCACGTAGTCGTCCAGGGTCAACTCGTAAGCGGTGGGGAAATGCGTGGCGATTGTGATCGCGGGCGTGCCTGTATCCTGAATCGTCACCGTGGCGCTGCCGGGCAATCCGGCCGTGTATTGCTCCTTGGGCTCGATCTTGATTGTGACTGTCTCCGGGGCTTCCGGCACCGCGTCAGTCTTCGCTGTCACGAGCACTGTCACCGTTTCCGCTCCGTCCGGGAAAGTCACCGACCCCGTGAGTGTATCGTAGTCCTGTCCGTTGGTTGCCGTGCCCTCGATGAGGTAAGTGACCGTCAATTCAGTAGTCGGCCCGCCCTCACGCTTGAGTGTGAACTCGCCGGGGGTGGCGCTGCCTTCGGATGTTGAATCGACTGAGGCGACCACACTGACGCTCGAAAGGGGAGCTTCGACGGTGAAAGTGCCCTCAGAACCTGTGGTGGCTATCGTCGAGCCGCCGGGCGAAAAGACGCGGTAAAGGGCATAGCCGGAGCTGACAACATGCAGATTGTCGGCAGCATCGAACGCCACATAACGGCCTGCCGCAGTTGTGCCAAATGCGGCAAAAACGACTCGCCTCGACATATCAGGGATGCCGTTCGCCATTTCAACAACCGTGACGCGGTTGTCATAGTATGAGATTGTGGCAAGGAGTTTGCCATCCGACGACACGGCAGCGGAAACTGTTCCCGCGAGAATGTCGGCGGCGCCCGGGTCGCCGAGGACGTCGCGGGTAGCTGTAACCGAATCCCATAGCTGAGTGCCCGCCTCGTCGAGGACATATACACCCGGGTTTAGTCCGTTCGATCGCCGATTGGCCAGGTAGAACTTACCGTCAGGGCCGCGATCCAGGTCCATCAACTGTCCGCCGTATGGACCCATGGCTGCGTTGAGGAAGAACGGCTCGGCAGGGGGATCGCCGGTGTAAGGCAGCGGCCCGGCGCCGATGTCGTATTTCCAGACGCTATCAAGCATGGTCGCGCTCGTTGTATCGCGATCACTCTGGAGGTCTTCGTCAACGGAGTACACCGTCAGGTTGCCCTGTGCCAGCGTGCCCACCACGACGACTGTATCGACGCAGCCGTGATTGTTGGCGGAGCCGATGGGGAGCCCACCAATCACGCCGTCGTTGTTCGGCACCAGAGCCGGGAAAACGAATTTGCCGCTCCCAGCGCTCACGTTCGGGTCAGCCACGTACAGGTTGCCTGTCCCATCATAGAGGTCCGTTATGTAAACGCTGTCGTCTTCACCCAGCTTCACTCTGTAAGGGGTGTAAGTCGGGTTCGCAGTGAAATCGAGCCCGGCAGTCAGGGCCGTGTCGCCCTGGCCGACTGCGTCTGTCTGGTCGGCGTTGAGGATGTAGATGCCGTCGCCGACCGAGCGTCCGGCAGCAGTGCCCGCGCCCGAATTTGAAATGTAAACACGTCCGAAGTATGGGCTAGCCGCGCGCCTGTTAACTGCAATGCCCCGCGGGCTGTTGAACTTGACGGTGTTGTCCCCGTCGTTGCTGGTCTGGGTCCAACCACCGGGAGCGGAGTGTGTGACGACGACCGAGAATGGGCCGGTCACCGCGAGTGCGGTGCTGAACAGGCCCTTTGGAAGGGAGCCCAGATCGCTTGTCTGAGCCCCGCCTTGCCAGACGATTTTGACGTTGTCAGCCGGTTCATTGAGAATGAACGAGATTGTGCCGCCCGCGTTTTTCAACTGAGTGGCGTAGGGAACGGCGAGGGCTTGGCCGGCCAGCCACGCGCAGGCGGTGATGACCAGGACACCGGAAACCAACGAGCGAGTGTAAGTCTTCATGTGCGTGTTAGTAGTCGAATTGCGAGGCATTTCTTCAACGGACAAAAGCGTAGGAGAAAAGAAGAGCCAGGTCAACGTTGTTTGCCAGGTTGTTTGCCGAGGACTTCGTTGCGAGCGCGGCCCGTTGCGCCCCAGGCCTCGAGTTCCCGCGCGCGCGGCAGTTTGATCGAAGTCACAACAACACCACACTTCTCGCAGCGCATGGCGGTGTTGCCCTTGATGGTAATTGTGACATGCCCATCCTGCTTGCAGACGTAACCCACTACGGGAAGAAGGTCGGTGTCCGAGCACGCTGGGCAATGCTCGGCAAACACATCACTCGGCGTGTGGAACCGCACGCCGCAGGCGGCGCACACGTAACCGTTGGCGTCGGAGTTGACCGCGTCATGAGCGGCGTCACGCCCGCAACCTGAGCAGGCCATCACCAGAATGGCCAACACGAACGCAAGCCCGCGCAGCAGGCCGCCCGCCGCGCGGGATCGAGTCCGCCGCCGGTCGTTGGCCGCGGGAGCCGCCTTGCGCAAGCTGTCGGAGGCGGGATTTGCGTGCGGATGGAACATCACGGCTGGGTGCGACCTTCGTCCTGCGACCTTTCGTAAGTGAAAACGTGCCGGTTGCGGCGAATCCACTCGGCGTGGCCGTCGGCGAAGTTGGCGTTGACGCCGGCGGCGCCGTGGTTGTTTATCGAATCTGGGTAGTCGTTGTAGTTGTCTGGAGGACCGGGCGGGCGCTCGTCGTCGCAGTCCACATTGAGCCAGCTTTGCGAAGGGCCAGGCACAGTGCCTTTGAGGCCGAAGCTGTTGTGCGTGTGCTGGCGGGACGCTAGGCGCGACTCGGTCTTTTTCTCGGCGGGCGAGCGCCACCAGCCGAAGTTTTCGTAGCTGTGGCCGGGGTGTTTCTTGCTGACGGCGAAGTCGCGCAGGTCGCGCAACTCCTTCATGCCGGTGTACTGGTTGGTGGCGGAGACGAGGAGGTCAGCGTGGATTGTGTTGCGGGTGCTGGGGCAGGTGTAGCTCCTGAGGGCTGCCACGTAGGTTGGGTAAAGCCAGTTGAGATTGTCGTCGGCGTAGTCGTCGCACCCGGTCAACTGGCCGTCGTTGTCGTGAGCGAACATCACAGCGCCCAAGCCGAGCTGTTTG
>JAXDCU010000180.1:0-13517 GCA_034677645.1 Verrucomicrobiia bacterium | reverse complement strand
GGAGTCGCTGATGCGATCGCACATGACAGTACTCCGAAACTGAGGTTCGTGCCGCCACACGACAGACTGCCCCCGCTCACGAGTCGGAAAGGCAAGTTTCTATCGTTTTTCCCCTTCCTGCCGGCTGTGACGTGAGCTTGTGGAATGACCAAAGACCCAAAAGAAAGAGCGTCAAGCCTAGCACGTCGAACCAGATTGGTTGAAAGCGAGCCGGCCCGTACTGAGTCAGGTCGATGTTGAATCCAGGAATCTTGAATGGAAGACAGGAACTGGAAAACACAGTGCCGTTGACAAGGGCGTGTCCTATCAAGCAGGGAATGAGTCCGCGAGTGCGCACGAACCACCAGCCAAAAACAATTCCAAGCATGGTGGCGGAAAAAAGCTGCCATGGGCTTATGTGCAATGCGGCGAAGAGCAGCGCGGTGACCACCACGGCCACTGTTTTCGAGTGCCTCGCGAGCAGACCCCGGAGAATAAGACCGCGGAAGAACAACTCCTCCGTGACGGGCGCAACCAAAACCAATAGAAATGCCGACTGGAGCGGAGTGTCCTCGACACCAAGAATGCCCTGGAAGACACGGGCAATCCACTCCGGCGGCGGCAACAGCATCCTGGTGAGGTTGTCGATCTCGGAGGCGACCACAACCTCGCCAATCACAGTCGCGATAATCGAGCACAACAGCAACGGCCCAGGCAGGCGTCCCAGCGGGAGCACTTGGCCAGGGGAGGCTTTCTGCCACCAGATGCCAAAAACCAGTGGCCCGCCGAACGCCATCAAGTTCGTGATGCCGAGGAACAGAGGTTCCTGAAACAAGGCACGTTTGAGCGGCACTCCGGCGGCGTTGAGCATGAAGACCGAGACCATCAGCGACACGCTCATGGCCACTTGGATGCAAAACACCGCAAGCACAAGGAGCACGGCCTGGCCAAGGCCGGGGAATTGTTTGTCGCCACGCATTGCGTTTTGGACAGCCTGGATTGCGGAGTCTTCAGCGGGACGCGCCGGGCGCGCCCCCTTTCCGAACCTCCTTGGCCCACGTGTCCTTGAGACTGATGATGCGGTTGAAAACCATGCCGCTGGCGGGCGCCCCGGAAGAACCGCTGGCGATCGGGTCCGGCGCGTCAACGCAGAAATAACCAAGCCGCTCGAACTGGTAACGCTCCGTGGGGCCCGGGTTGATCAATGAGGGTTCGAGTCTTGCGGTGACCACCTCCATCGAACGCGGGTTGAGATGATCCGTGAATTGGCCTCCGGCGGCATCAGGTTCAGCCACGTTGAACAACCGGTCGTACAACCTCACCTCGGCCTCAATCGCATGTGCCGCGCTGACCCAGTGAATCGTTCCTTTGACCTTCCGGTCGGCGCTTGGGCCACCGCTCTTCGAGCCAAGATCGGCTGTGCAACGGAGCTCGACGATCTTGCCATTGGCATCTTTGACAACCTCGTCGCATCGGACCACGTACGCGTACTTGAGACGCACTTCACCGCCAGGTCGCAGCCGGAAGAACTTGGGAGGCGGGTTTTCCTGGAAATCGTCCTGTTCGATGTACACAACCCCACTGAATGGCACCTTGCGTGTCCCGGCGCCAGCGTCCTCAGGATTGTTGACCGCATCGAGTTGCTCGGTCATGTCCGCTGGGTAATTGGTGATGACGAGGCGCAGGGGCCGCAGAACGGCCAGGCGGCGTAGGGCGCGGCGGTTGAGGTCCTCGCGTATGCTGTGTTCGAGCAGGGCAAGGTCGGTCAGCCCATCGTACTTCGTGACACCGATGCGACCACAGAACTGACGGATTGCCTCCGGAGTCACGCCGCGGCGGCGAAGGCCTGAAAGAGTGGGCATGCGCGGGTCGTCCCAGCCGCTAACATGGCGCTGCTCGACTAACTGAAGCAGCTTGCGCTTGCTCATCACCGTGAAGCCGAGACTCAACCGCGCGAACTCGAACTGGTGCGGGAGCGGACGGGGGAGATCGAGGTTTTGGAGAATCCAGTCGTACAGGGGGCGGTGCACTTCGAACTCGAGAGTGCAGATCGAATGAGTGATGCCTTCGATGTAGTCACTCAAGCAATGAGCGAAGTCGTACATCGGGTATATGCACCACTTGTCGCCCGTATGATGGTGCTCCGCGTGTCGGATGCGGTAGAGCACCGGGTCTCGCATCCAGATATTTGGCGAGCTCATGTCGATCTTCGCGCGCAACGTTCTGGCGCCGTCCGGGAACTCGCCCAACCGCATTCGCTCGAACAGGTCGAGGTTTTCGGAAACAGGCCGGTTCCGCCACGGGCTCTCGCGGCCAGGCCGGTCTGGCGCGCCCCTATAGCTGTCGGTTTCTTCGGGGCTCAGGTCGCAGACGTAGGCCTTGCCTGCGCGGATCAGTTCAACCGCGTATGTGTAGAGCTGGGCAAAGTAGTCGGAAGCATAGAACGGCTCCAGACGCGCCCCCGCCGGCGGCGAGCCGACAACCGATCCGATGTGGAACTCGGAGCGCCCGTTGGTCCGCACGGGATCGGGGGCGTGGCCAACTGGTTTGAGACCCAAACGATCGTCGGCCCATCCCCGGATGACCCACCTGACATCCTGAACGATCGAGTCGACGTATTCGACATCTTCCTTTGTCGGATTGGTGTCGTCCATGCGGAGGTTACAGACGCCATTGAACTCGCGGGCGATGCCGAAGTTGAGACAGATTGACTTGGCGTGGCCTATGTGAAGATAGCCGTTTGGCTCCGGCGGAAAACGCGTGACGATCTGACCGTACTTGCCGGCTGCCACGTCGGACGCGACAATGTCACGCACGAAATCAGACGGCCGCGGGGCTTGCGCGTCGAGCTTTGACATGGCGTTGTTCATTTGAAATACGCGGATACACGGACTGCCTGAGACGCAAGTGAATCAGACCGAGGCTCGAAAGTGTAGCGATTTCGACGGCGACATGAAATACCCGCAGGTCTTGAAGGGCTGCGAAGGCGGTTCAAGGCCGGCCTGCCTATTATTGAACCGGGCCTTGTCGACGCGTGAGCGACTCGATCGTCTCCAGCCCCTGCTTCGCCTTCTGACTCCCAGGATCAAGTCTGAGCGCTTCCTGAAACTCCATTCGCGCCTGATCCATCCGGCCCTGACGCGCATAAGCGACTCCAAGATTCAGATGTGCAAGCGCGTGGTTAGGCCGCCATCGGATGGTTTCCTCAAACTGCTGTTGCGCCTCGGCCAACCTGTTGCTCATCGCCAGCTCAACGCCCAGCAAATAACGCGCTTCCCAATAGGACGGCTGCAACTCAACCGCCTTAAAAAGCGCCTCGGTCGCGGCAGGGCGCCGACCGTCTTTCGCGAGCGCGTCGGCCAGATGGAAATAGACGATTGCGTTGCCGGGCTTCCAACGCAGCGCCTCGTTGTACTCGGCGATTGCGCGGTCCAGATGGCCAAGACCAGCCAACACTCGCCCAAATTCGAGATGCCCCTCAGGCGAGCGCGGTTCGAGTTCGAGAGCCTTGCGCAGCCGTTCCTCAGCGGCGCTGAACCTCTGTTGCCGTACCATTAGTCTGCCGGCGTGCACGTAGGCCACAAAACTGTGCGGCAGCATTGCGCGAACAGCCTCCCATTGCGAGATCGCTCCTTCGATGTCGCCTATCGCCTCCAGGAATTCGGCGTAGTTCTCGTACAAGTAGTGGTCGTGCGGCCGACTCAGCAGCGCTTCCCGATACACCTCGCGAGCCTCGGCCGTTTTTTCGGGCGCGAGCTTGTCCTGCAGGGTGCGCACCTGATTGCGCCAGAACTCAAGCTGATCGGAGTGATCGAGCTGCTGTGTGAAGGGCGGCGCAAGCGTCCGCGCAAGCACGTTCGCGGCTACTCCGAGACGATTCCAGTCGGTCAATCCCAGACGGCGTTCGCAAATCTCCTGGCTCGCCCAGTCCTGAACCTTGCTCCCGCGTACCTTGACCGGCAGGCGCGGCCAAATCTTCTCCGCCAAGGCGAGTGCCAGAGCGTAGTTGCCAGCGTAGTTTAGATGCACATGCTCGAAGAACGATTCCGCTCCCGGCACACCGTCAGCAGCCTGCCTCCGCAGCACATCCTCGGTGTCAAGCAACTGCACACCCGCCCCCGAGTGCCGCGCCGCGGCGGATTGAATACGAGAATTGACCGCCGAGCTGGCGCGGAATGGGAGGGCATCGCAGTCGCGCGCGGTTTCGAATGCTCTCAGCGCCTCAATCCGTTTGCCCAAACGCAGTTCACAGCGGCCGATACGGAACTGGACTTCGGCAAAACCTGGATCGAGAGCGCGCGCCTCGCCATAAGCCGCGAGAGCGGCGTCAAAGTCGCCCTCGGTTTGGTTCGTGCCACCGGCGAGAACGAGTCCGGCGATCGTCTTTTCGGTCTCGGTGCCGCACTTCATCGAGTGGAGCGAGGCGAATGGAGCGCAATCGCGCAGATTGCTTGCCACGGTGCAGAGAATCACGGGGCAACCGGCTTGGTTCGCCACGCGAAGGACATCGTCGAGGTTCTTGGCAAAATGCGCGTGAGCAATCTCCCGTCGATGGTTGTCCGGCGCCAATTGTTGCTCGACGAACATCTCCATCCCTGCCCATGGACCGCGTCGGCCTTCGCTCCGTCGCGCACGTCGCGCCACGGCATCGAGCCACTGGCCAACCCGCGTCCGTTTCACCGCCAGACCGAGCCGGATTGACGCCAGGCCCGGCACACGCCTGCCGAACACCGTGGCTGCCCCGAACGGCCCGACCATCTCGTTGTTGCCCATGTATATCACCCACAGATTCCCGTCCAGGTCCGCGCACTCCCGAGCAATCGGAAGCACGGCGTGCGAGTTGATCGCCGTCATGGCCACGCACACCACCTCAATCTTCCTCTCAGGGTAGCGTTCCTGGAGCAGGACCTCGAGATACCGGCTCATTCCAAAAGCTGGACGAGGGTCTCCGAGCGCGGCCGACTCGCCAAACAAGAATATCCTGATCGCGCCAGGGGTCTTGGTTGAATCGATGACCACCGGCGCCGGGCTGCGCGCAAGCTCCGGCTCGAAAAAGCGAAGACCGAACTTGTCGTTCGCCACCAGACAATCTCGGCCCCGCAGGGTGGCTCTCTTGAAAAAGGCGGTTGAATACCCGTAGCCGGCCGCGCGCAGACCTAGTTCAACTAGTCCCAACACCAGCGCGGGCAGCAGCACCACGGCGACAAACCGATACAGCCAGACGCGCGCCCCCGCCCGTTTCGGCAATGTGGTGTAGCTGCCATCGCCAGCTGATGATTGCCGGCTTTGTCGACCTGGGTTGGCAGATTCGCCTGAGCGCTGTTTTCGATTCAACGGGCCAAAGTTACCAATCGCGCGATTCTGGAGCAACAGAGCAGCGACGGCATCATCAGATCATTTCCTCAAGTACCAGACGCCATCGTTTCAGCTCGCCCCTGATCTGCGCGAGTCCCGCGCCACCGGGTGTCTTGCGCCGTCGCACCGCGGAACTCAGCTTGAAAACGTTAACCACATCGGGACCGAACAGGGGCGAAAGGTGGCGCCACTTGACTGGTGTGAGGCGGCTCAATGGCTTTCCCAGTTTCTCGGCGGCGGCGACGGCGGCGCCGACAACGTGGTGCGCCTGGCGGAACGGCACGCCTTTCTTTACCAGATACTCCGCCAGGTCAGTGGCTAGCAATCCCGGATCAGCCGCCGCCCTGGCGCAGACATCTTCTTTTACATTTGTGTGTTCTATCATCCCCGCCATGATACACACGCAATCGCGCACCGTGTCCGCGGCATCGAACATGCGCTCCTTGTCTTCCTGAAGGTCTCGATTGTAGGCCATCGGCAACCCCTTGAGCAGTGTCAGAAGCGAAACAAGGTTGCCGATGAGCCGGCCGGTTTTGCCGCGGACGAGTTCCGGCGCGTCTGGATTGCGCTTCTGAGGCATCAGGGATGAGCCGGTCGTGTACGCGTCTGGCAGACTTACAAAGTCGAATTCCGCGCTGGCCCACAACACGAGGTCCTCAGCCAATCGGCTCAGGTGCACGCCAACCAGGGCGGCCGCGCCCACGAACTCGACAACAAAATCACGGTCGGCCACGGCGTCGATCGAATTGCGCGTCAGTCGTGGGCGGCCGCGGTTGTCGACAAACCCGAGTTTGCGGGCCACAAACCCGCGGTCGATCGGAAGCGTCGTGCCAGCCAGAGCGCCACTCCCCAGCGGGCACACGTTCAGTCGCTCGAAGCCGGACCGAAGCCGATCGCGATCGCGGTCGAACATCTCCACGTACGCCAGGAGGTGATGAGCAAGAGGCACGGGCTGGGCGCGCTGCAGGTGGGTGTATCCCGGCATTATGACGCTCGAGTGGCGCTCCGCCAGCCCAACGAGAGCCCGCTGCAGGGTCCGAAGCTCGACGTCCAGCATCGCTGTTTCCTCGCGAAGCCAAAGGCGCATGTCGAGAGCGACCTGGTCGTTTCGCGACCTTGCGGTGTGGAGCTTGGCGCCAGCCGGAACGCGCCGCGTCAACTCCGCTTCGATGTTCATGTGCACGTCCTCGAACTCGGGACGCCACTTGAACTTGCCGCTGGCAATCTCCCCGCCTATGCGTTCGAGACCGCCGAGCACATCCAGTAACTCGCGTCTAGTAAGTATCCCAACACGGTGCAGCATGGCCGCGTGCGCCATTGAACCCACTATGTCGTGTCGCCAAAGCCGCCAGTCGAACGAGACCGACTCGCTGAAGGCGGCCATCGCCTCATCCGGCTTGCCGGCAAATCGCCCGCTGCGCGCCGGCGGGTGAGCTTTCGTCTTCATGCCGCGTCGAATCTGCTTAACGGGTGCGTTAAAGTCACGCGGGAAACTGCGATGCGCCCGCCGACGTGCCCCGCCATTTACTCGTGGGGCTGGATCGACCGAGCCAGCCGATCCGCGGCGCGCCCCCGCAAGCGCGGGGTCGTGCCCCACCGCCCGTGACTGGTTCGCTGCCACAGATGGCAGGGCTGAACCTGCGAGAACATCTGCGCCGCGGTCGCGGCAGGCCGGCCGCTCGGACCAGCCGCCGCGTCACAAGGCCTTTGCGGCAATGTCCGGACGGTAATGCGCTCCTTTAAACCGGATGCGATCCACGGCCGCGTACACCGCGTCGCGGGCCTCGCGCAGTGTTGCTCCCCACGCGGTAACACCCAGCACGCGTCCTCCGCTCGTCACGATTTCGTCGCCCGCCGTTGTGGTTCCGGCGTGGAAGATTTTCGTGTTTGGAAGACGGGCTGCCTCTTCCAAACCGCTGATCGGTTCCCCCTTGGCGTATGAGCCTGGGTACCCAGCCGAAGCCATCACAACGCAGACGGCAAATGCGCGACTCCACGTCAACTCGTGCCGGTCAAGTGTGCCGTCAACGCAGGCTTCGAGCAGCTCGACCAGGTCATTCTCAAGTCGAGGCAGATAGACTTGTGTTTCCGGGTCGCCGAAGCGGGCGTTGAACTCGAGCACCTTCGGCCCGTCGCGCGTGATCATCAAGCCCGGATAGAGAATGCCACGATAATCGATCCCTTCGGCGCGGCACCCTTTCAGCCATGGATTGAGAATCTTCTTCTCAGTGTCAGCCAGGCTGTGCGAATCCAGAAATGGCGTGGGTGAATATGTGCCCATGCCTCCAGTGTTTGGCCCCTCATCCCCTGCAAGAGCGCGTTTATGGTCTTGCGATGTGGGGAAGAGACGCGCCGTCCGTCCGTCGCAGAGGGCGTGAAGCGAGATTTCCGTGCCGCTGAGTAGCTCCTGGATTACGACGCGTTCGCTTGCGGCGCCAAACGCCTTGCACACCAGCATATGTTCCAGCGCTGCGTCGGCCTGGGCCATGTTCCGACAGACAATGACGCCTTTCCCGAGCGCAAGACCGTCGGCCTTGACGGCGCATCTCCCGCCAAGTTCAGCGGCGAATCTCGACGCGGAGGGCAGATCGGTGAACACGCCTCCCCGCGCGGTCGGAATGCCGTGTCGTTCCATGAATGCGTGCGCGAAGCTCTTGGACGACTCAAATCGCGCGGCGTTGCGGTTAGGACCCCAGATGCGCAGACCATGTTCCTGAAACAGATCGACTATGCCCATGGCAAGCGGGTTGTCCGGACCCACGACGGTAAGGTCCGCTTTTCGCTCGCGGGCGAGCGCAAGCAACGCCGGCAAGTCCTCAGCCCCCACCGGAACACATTCCACATGCGCTCCGCTGCTTGGAATCCGCTCCCGCGCGATGCCGGCGTTCCCTGGCGCGCACCAGAGACATATCAGGTGCGGCGATTGGGCCAGTTTCCAGACCAGGGCGTGCTCGCGCCCGCCAGAACCGATGACTAGAACGCGCATCCGGCTCAGACAGGTTTGTGGGTGTAAGGCTCCGTTTCCTCGTCGACCTCGACGTCGCCGAGGCAATCGCCAACGCGATGACCGGCGTCTGGTCCCTGAAACTCTCTCAGTTTCACGCGCGTGGCCTGCATTCGTTCCAGAAGCACCTTCGCCGTGCGCGTAACAAGTTCGCGCCCGAAGGCGGGATTCTGTTCCGCAAGCTGCCGCAGGCTCGACGCGCTGAAAGACACCACCTCGGTCGCGTCCACCGATCGCGCTCCGTACTGCCAGCGGTAAGGAGCGAACAACCACGCCCAGCCAAGAGCCTCACCGGGGCCGAGCACCTGTAACGTCACCACGCCCCGACCGGGCACAAACGCCTCAAGCGCCACCTTGCCCTTGTGGACAAGGTGAAGATGGTCGGCTTCCTGATGTTCGCGGAATATCAGGTCCCCCAATCCAAACCTGTGGTGACTGGCAGTCTGGACAACAATCGGCAGAAACTCCTGAGGTAATCCCTGCCAAAAACGATTGCACGCTATCATGGACTCGATGGTTTCCATGCTAAAAACCTTCTGGTGTCTGGCAACCAAACCGTGTTGATCAGCGCCGGATTTGTCAACCACGCTAATCTACACCCGCGCCACCCCAATGCTCAACTCCGATTGTCAACTCTTTGGCTTTTCTTGGCCTGCACCGGCTTCAGCCATATCCATGCAGTAGTACAACCACGGAATACTCGGAACACACGGATGAGCGGCCACTTGCTTGTATCTGACCAAGCGGCTTGAGCGCTCACCGTTCGATGAGCGCTCTCTTGATTTGCGACCTGGAGTCCAAATGCCTGAGTTTCCGTGTTTTCCGTGTAATCAGTGTAATCAGTGTAATCAGTGGTTTGTCCATCTGCATTGTCACGGCTTCAGCGCGCCTTCTCCGCGCCGCTGGAGACCTCGCGTTCCTTGTACTTGGCGGCGATGGCCACGAATATCACCGCGACCACGAAGACCAAGCCAGCATATAGGTAGAACGTCGGCGCGCTGACCGCGTGGCCGCCCGCGGCGCCGGGCTGTGCTTTGAACAGAACGCCTGTCAGTTTTGTGATAAGAGGCACGTACAAGTTACCCACTGCCACGGTCAGCAGCCAGAAGCTCATGATTGTGCTCTTCATTTCCGGCGCGGCCTGCGTAAACGCGAACTCAAGACCGGTCGTGGAGACCAACACTTCGGCCGTCGTCAGGATTAGGTACGGGAGTGTCTGCCATAGGACGCTCACCTTCTCGCCAGCGTCGACCTGTGTCTGGATGAGAGCGACGACCACGTAGGAGAAACCAGCCAGCAACATGCCAGTCGACATGCGCCGCAAAGGCGAGACCCGCACGCCCAATCGGCCAACCGCCGGGTAGACCACCAGCGTCAACAGCGGCACTAACACCATCACAAGCGCCGGATTCATCGACTGCATCTGCTCCGCTTTGATCCAGAAGTTGCCCAGAACATGGAACGGGAGCATTTGGTTACCCTGCAATACCCAGGTCGAAGTTGTCTGGTCGAACAAAGCCCAAAACATCGTGATCGGAGCAAAAACGAGCAGGATAGGCCCCACCGACCGCGCGGCATCCACCTCGCGCTCGGAGAACCGCTCGCGAGCCATATCCCACATCGTCCGTCCCGTCTGGCGGCGAGACCGGTTCTTCAGAGCGTACCATGTGACCTTGAAGTATCCGGCGGACTTGGTCTGGCGCGAAGGTGGCACGCGCGTGTAGTGTTTTCTACCCAGATAGAAGATCACGGTGGCGATCAGCATCAGAATGCCAGGCACGCCGAAGGCCCATCGGTATCCGGCTTGGTCCTTGACCCAGGGCACAACGAGAAAAGAAAAAAACGAGCCGAAATTGATCGACCAGTAGAAAAGTCCATAGGCCTTTTGGAGCAGGGGCGATTGCTCGGGTCGGAACTGGTCGCCGCAGAAAGCCGAAACGCACGGTTTGATGCCGCCTGAGCCTAGCGCAACAAGTCCGAGGCCAACATAAAGCCCCCAAATCGAACCCACACCGAGGGCCAACATGGCGTTGCCGAGACAGTAGATCAACGACACGTAGAGAATCGTGTAATAGCGGCCCCAGAGTTTGTCGCTTAGCCAAGCGCCGATCAGCGGCGTGAAATAGTTCGCGAAAATGAAAACGTGGATGATGGAAGTCGCCACGTCCCGCGCTTCGCCTTCAGGCAGGTGCCTGTATAGCACCGTGCTGATGTAGAGCGCGAGAATGCTCCGGATGCCATAGTAGCTGAAGCGCTCGCATGCCTCGTTTCCAATGATAAACTTGATCTGTCGCGGAAATCTCTTGGCTGCGTTGGCGTCGATGGTCGTCATGCGGTTCAGTTCCCTGGCCCGGTTGCTACAGGATTCCTCATCACAGGGCGAGCAAATCCTTCACGCGCGCCCTCACTCAGAGCGCCGGCGTGTTCGTGGCCGGGGCTTCGAAGTGGACGATCACCTCTCCCGTTCTCGCCAGGCCCAGTTTCTCACGCGCAAGTTGCTCGATAGCGGCGGGGTCGTTGCGAAGCGAGTCGATGGCTGCCTTCTTCTGGCGGTTCAGTTTCTCAGCTTGCTCGATTCCGTTGTCGATCCGAATCAACTGCTCGCGCATAGCCTGGTTCTGGCGAATCTGCGGAAGGTACCAGACAGCCACGAGCAGCACTGCCGCGGCCAGAATCAACAGGAGCATCAACCGCGTCAGCCGTCCCCAAATGGTCGGCACATTCATTGTCTTGTTCTTCTTATAGGCCTCGTTGCCGCAAAACGGAAGCGCGAAGCAAGACCGCCCGGAGTATTAGCCAACAACCAACATAGCTCCGCGTCGATCAACCCCGCAGAGATTCAACGATCAACCGCGCCGCGGCGCAAGGGTCAGGCGCCCCGACAATCGGGCGGCCGATCACCAGCCAATCCGCCCCAGCCGCGACTGCCTCGGCAGGCGTCCGAGTCCGCATTTGATCGTCTTGTGGGGCGCCGGGCATGCGAATGCCAGGCGTCACAAGCTGAAACTCAACCGGCAGAATGCCGCGGACCAGTTCCAACTCCAGCGGCGAGCACACCAGCCCGCGCAAGTTCGCTTTCGTGGCAAGTCGGGCCAAACGCTCGACCTGGCTCGCAGCCGTGGACGCCACTCCCACTTCGGTCAATGCCAGGTCAGTCAAACTCGTCAGTACCGTCACGGCGAGCACCAACGGCGGTTTGCGGCTCAAACCCGACGCTGTCCGCTGCGCGGCCTGTTCGGCCGCACGCATCATCATCAGCCCGCCGGAGGCATGAACGGTCAGCATCTGGACCCCAAGTCGGACCGCAGCCTCGACGGCACGGGATACCGTGTTTGGGATGTCGTGGAATTTCAGGTCGAGAAAGACCGGCACGCCGATGTCGCGCAGTCGCACAACGATTTCGGGGCCAGCGGCAGTGAACAGCTCCGCGCCGACCTTGACGGCGCCGATATGAGGGGCGAGTTGGCGAGTCAGATGCGTCGCCTGCTCCGCGGTGGGCACGTCCAGGGCAACTATGATCGGATTGCGCATCGCGATTCACACTGCCACCAGACCGCGCGAATTGAAACAACCAAAAGAACTCGGGCTTCGTTGCTGGCCTCGCCTTGACGCCATGGCTTCCGCGCGGCAGTTTCACCGCGGTTGCAGTCTGGACACTTGACGGCGGCGGCTGAGCTCTTCGCCGCCGTGATGGAGAAGCCCGCCGCACACGCACTGGCTGGCGGTGTGGCTAAGGGGGGTGTTTTATCTTGTGTGGGCGTCGCGCGGCACGCCCAGCCTTTCGTCGTCGCGCTTCTTAAGAGGTTGTTTCCCGACCGCGCGATCGTCGCCGTGACCGACAACCCGAAAGCGCAGGACTCTTTTCACCAGGACCTGCAAACGTGGTTATCAGTCGAGCAGTCGGAACCAGCCGCGCCCAAGACTTGCGTCGAAAAACAACCTTCGTCTGAGACCGCGTCGGCGGCCCGCTGTCTCTTCTATCCCGAATGGGGAATTCTGCCCAGCGACACGCGCCTGCCTGACGTTGACACAATCAGCGAAAGACTGGAGACGCTGGTCGCGGCAAGCGCGCATCGCAGGGGACAGACACCAGCGCCGGTTGTTGTGACGACGGCGGTGGCTCTGCTGCAGCGCACGTTCGCGCCAGCCGCCCTGGTCAGCAGCCTGCGCCTGTTGAGGGTCGGCGAGGAAATCGATCCGCGCGAGTTGGTTGAGTGGCTCCAAGCCCAGGCATACGAACCCGAAGTTCAGGTTAGCCAGAAAGGCGAGATGGCGATGCGGGGCGGAATTGTAGATGTGTTTCCGCTCACTTGTTCCTGGCCAGTGCGTCTGGAGTTCCTGGGCAACGCAGTTGAGTCGATCCGTTTCTTCGATCCGGCCACGCAAGTGTCATTCGAGAAGACAAACGAGATTTGGCTGGCGCCGGCTGGCGAACTGGGAATCCTGAGGCGGCTTGCCGCCCGCCAGTCCGACAATGAGCAGACGAACGCGAAAGCGCGCGGGAGCGATCAGAGCCCGTCCGCGTCCGGGAAGTTGGGGACACTGGTGGATTACATGGCGCCCCAGAGTCTGCTGGTGTTCCGCGAACCTGACAGGCTTGAGGAATCGGCCTCGGTCTTCATGAGCCAGGCATCCGCTCACGACCCGCTGTTGATCGGTTGGAATGACCTGATGACGCAAATAGACAAGGCGGGCGCGATCCGCGTCAGCGTGTCCGAGACAGGTTCCCCGGAGAGCTTGGTGCTTGAGGAATTTAAAGGCGAGTTTGGCGCTGACGCGTTTGGTGGGGCGGAAGTGAACATGGGCCTGGAAAGCCTCGAACCGTTTTGTCCCCTGATCGAGCGCGCACCGGAACCTCTGGTTGCCGGGGCGCGGCGGCGCCAGTTCTTCGCCCAGTTGCATCGGTGGCTCCGCCAGAAACTGCGGGTACATGTGTTCTGCAACAACGAGGGCGAGCGAGATCGCTTCGTCGAGATTTGGAGGGAATGCGGATTCGCGACTCGTCAAGCCGATGCGGCGGGGGGAAAGACGGACTCTCCCGAGCAGGAGTCCGTCGAAGAAGAGCCGCATCTGCACCTGGGCGCGCTCAGTGGCGGGTTTCTGGCGAGCGATTCGGGGTTTGTGGGTGTGTCGGATGCCGAGGTTGGTGGTGGGGACAAGATACACCGGCCGCGCCGGC